>JAFPCL010000121.1 GCA_017390225.1 Clostridia bacterium | reverse complement strand
CCGCACATGCCGCCTTTGCCGTACCAACCATTACCAATTGACTTGAGTTCATAGCCGTTGGATAAAACCATATCGACCCATTCTTTGGAGATGATACGGGTGCTTTGCCACATGCCGTCGTTCAGGTATAAAATCCCCAGCTTGACCATGTCTTCGGTGCGGATATATAAGCCGGTGGCACCCATGCTGTAGCCGTGGGGGCAGGTGCTCCAGGCGAGCTCTTTGAATTTCATTGTGTTCATGAGTGCCGGGCGGAGAAAATCCACGAGGTCTTTTTTCGACACTTGCGCTACAATGCGCGATAAAATATAAAATGCCGCATCGGTATATTGCTCTGTGGTGCCGGGCTCTATGGGAAGCGGGGAGGAGAGGAGCTCCCCAAGATAGTCTTCGGGGAACAAAGAAGCGTCCTCCACGTCGATGTCCAGCTTGCCGCCGTTAAAACCGACTTTATGAAGCATCAGGTCGTGAACGGTCACACGGCGCCACCGCTCATCCATATGTTCGGGGAGATAAGGGGCTAAAATGTCTGCCATGCGAGATTGCGGCGTGAGGAGACCTTGATCGTAGAGCATACCGATGGCGGTGACGGTGAAGGCTTTGGCAACGGAATAGCAATTACAGCAGGGATTGGCAGGCACAACGGTTTGTTTTGTAATGTTGTAATTCTTGTCGCCCTCCGCTACAAAGAATGTGTTGAGCCCGTATTCTTTGGAAAGAAAGGCATAATCATTTGTCATGGTTTGTTCTCCTTCATGTTTTTATAAAAAAGCTCGGGCTACTTTAGCAATATCCCGAGCTTGATTTTTATATAAAGTTTTTTACGACAGACTGTCGATATAACGGCAGGCGGCAAGGGCGGCGGTGGCGCCGTCGGCAGTGGCAGTGGTGACCTGACGGATGGATTTGGTGCGGCAATCGCCGGCAACAAAGATGCCGTCCGTGTTGGTCAGGCATGCTTCCGTGCTTTCTACATAGCCATAGTCATTGAGCTTCACCAAAGCGGAAAAAGCTTCGTTCTCGGGGATTAAACCGATCGCCACAAAAGCACCGTCTACGGGAAGCTTTTCTTCTTTGCCGTCTGTCTCATATACCACTTCTTTTAAAGCGCCGTCTGCGCGGGTGAAATCGACAACACGGGCAGAGAAAATGCTTTGCACGTTGGCTTTTTTGGAAAGCTGTTCGGAAAGTGCCGGTTCACCGGTGAAGGTGGGGAGATTTTGAATCACCGTAACCTTTTGGCAGATGTCGGAGAGAAGGAGTGCTTCTTGCAGGGCAGAGTTGCCGCCACCAATCACGGCGACGGATTTGCCGCGGTAGAAATCACCGTCACAAACGGCACAGAAAGAAATGCCGTTTCCAATCAGCTCTTCTTCGCCGGGGATGCCGAGCATACGGTGCTTGACGCCGGTGGCGATAATCACGGCTTTGCCGAGGAAGGTGTTGCCATCTTCTGTTTTGACTGCAAATCCTTCTTCTGTTTTTTCAATGGCCGTGGCGTATTCAATTTCAACATCCACGTTTTGGCTGATAACCTGCTCGGTCATTTTTTCAGCTAAACTACTACCACTGATTTCATAGAATCCGGGGTAGTTTTCTACTTTGGGGGAATAAGCAATTTGGCCGCCAAAGCCTGCTTTTTCCAATATTACGGCAGATTTGCCGTTGCGGCGGGCATACAGCCCTGCAGTAAGTCCTGCAGGGCCGCCGCCGATAATTACGATATCATGCATAACAAATCCTCTTAGTCGGCATTGACAGCGATGGATTGCAGATATTTCTTGATTTCTGCAACGCCGTAAAGCTTCTGTGCGCCGTTTTCGCCTTCAATGACCAGGGTGGGTGCACCCTTGATGCCGTATTTTTCAACCAAGTCCACATGCTCTTCGGCAATCAGCTTTTCGTAAGCGAAGCCGGCTTTATCCATGTACTGCTCGGCTACACGGCAGTTCGGGCAGGTGGCACGGCTGAAGAGAATGGCTTTTCCTGTGACGGGTGCGCATACTTCTTCGCTTGCAACGGCTTCCTTGGGGGCTGTGCCGCCGGTGAATACGGAGGTAGCAATCGCATAGGTTTTACGCTGTTTGTACTCCTGAGATTTGCCGTCGTTCCAGTTCTGCACGGGACGATAGTAACCGGTGATACGGGAATAAACTTCTGTCTTTTCACCGCAGGTGGGGCAAACGTATTGCTCGCCGACCAGATATCCGTCGTTTTTGCAGACAGAATAGGTGGGGCTCATGGTGTAGTAGGGCAGTTTATAGTTTTCTGCAATCTTACGAACCAAAGATGCCGCCGCTTTCCAGTCGGGCAACTTTTCACCCAAGAAGGCATGGAAGACCGTGCCGGAAGTGTACAGGGTTTGCAGTTCGTCTTGAATATCAAGGGCAGAGAAGATATCGTCGGTGTAGCCAACGGGCAAGTGAGAGCTGTTGGTGTAGTAGGGTGCACCGTCTTCTTCTGCAGCGGTGATGATGGCGGGATAGCGCTTAAGGTCGTGCTTTGCCAAACGATAGGAGGTGGATTCTGCCGGCGTTGCTTCCAAGTTGTACAGATCGCCGTACATCACCTGGTACTCGGAAAGACGTTCACGCATATGATTCAAAACATCTTTGGTGAACTGCTGTGCTTTTTCGTTGGTCAAATCAGCGCGGAGCCACTTGGCATTCAGGCATGCTTCGTTCATACCGACCAGACCGATGGTGGAGAAGTGGTTGTTGAAGGTGCCGAGATAACGCTTGGTATAAGGATACAGACCGCCATCCAAAAGCTTGGTGATAACGGTACGCTTGACCTTTAAGGATTCAGCGGCAAGATCCATCAGGCGATCCAGACGCTTATAGAAATCTTCCTCGTTTTTGGCAAGGTAGCCGATACGGGGCATATTGATGGTGACAACACCGATAGAACCGGTGCTTTCACCGGAGCCGAAGAAACCGCCGCTCTTCTTGCGAAGCTCGCGCAGGTCCAGACGCAGACGGCAGCACATACTGCGCACGTCGGAGGGCTCCATGTCGCTGTTGATGTAGTTAGAGAAATAGGGAGTACCGTATTTAGCGGTCATTTCAAACAGAAGCTTGTTGTTCTCCGATTCAGACCAATCGAAATTGCTGGTGATGGAGTAGGTGGGGATGGGGTACTGGAAGCCTCTGCCGTTGGCGTCCCCTTCAATCATGGTTTCGATGAAGGCTTTGTTGATCATATCCATTTCGGCCTGGCAATCTTTGTAGCAGAAATCCATTTCCTTGCCACCGACGATACAGGGGAGCTCTGCCATATCTGCAGGCACCTTCCAGTCGAGGGTGATGTTGGAGAAGGGGGCCTGGGTGCCCCAACGGCTGGGGGTGTTGACACCGAAGATAAATGCTTGAATCGCCTGGCGAACTTCTTTATAGGAAAGGTTATCTGCTTTCACAAAGGGAGCAAGATACGTATCAAAAGAGGAAAATGCCTGTGCGCCTGCCCATTCGTTCTGCATGATGCCCAAGAAGTTGACCATCTGATTGCAGAGGGTGATAAGGTGGCTGGCGGGCTTGGAAGTAATCTTGCCCATGACACCGCCCAGACCTTCCTGAATCAGCTGACGAAGGCTCCAACCGGCACAGTAACCGGTGAGCATGCTCAGGTCATGAATGTGCATATCGGCATTTCTGTGGGCTTTGGCAATGGCTTCGGAATACACTTCACTCAGCCAGTAGTTGGCGGTGATGGCACCGGAGTTGGAAAGAATCAGACCACCGACGGAATAGGTCACGGTGGAGTTTTCCTTTACACGCCAGTCATTGATTTTCAGATAATCGTCCACGGTCATTTTGTAGTCCAAAATAGTGGCGCTGACGTTACGCAGATTTTCGTGCTGTTTACGGTAAAGAATGTAGGCTTTTGCCACATTTTCATAACCGCCGCGGGACAAAACGGCTTCCACACTGTCCTGGATATCTTCAATGGAGATCAGCTCGTCCTCAATTTTGGGTTGGAAATCTGCGGTGACCATAATGGCCAAAAAGTCAATTACACTGTCAGTATAGTTGGTTTCGGTTGCCTCAAAAGCATTCTTGATAGCGGCAGCAATTTTGTTAATTTCAAAATCCACAATTCTGCCGTCACGTTTTACGACTCTGTACATATTTTCTTCCTCCTTTATATATTTTAAGCTGTCCGTTAGCCTTTGTTGTCATTGTGTGCGTATTATATCACAAGATATAGTATCTGTCAATAGGAAAAATCAATATATTGTGATTTTTTTTACGAAATTAAGCGAAAAGCAACTATATATAGTTTTTTGAATCATCGAAAACAACAAGAAACAACAGAAAAAAACACGCCGAAAAAGCATAAAAAATGTGATATTGCTTGCTTTTTCGGCGTATTTAAAATAACAGGAATTTGAAATGTCAATCGGTGCCGCGCAGGGAAGATTTAGGGATGAATTGTTCGGCACGCGTACACATATCCGACAGCAGTTCGGGAGAACAAGCAGAATGACCTTGCGTGATCAAATTGTCACTTTCCTTGAAGTTTTGAATGAAATACAAGGGGGCAGGGGCAAGAAGCTTTGCGATTTCTTCGATATCATCGGCGGTGTGAAGCTCTGCCGTGACGGTGGTGCGGAATTCGTAAGGAATTTTGCCTTCCTTTAATATAGAAATGCTTTCTAAAACAGAAGAAACATCAAAATCGGGGATGCCGACGGTTTTGGGATATTTATCCGGTGTGTTCTTGACATCCATGGCAACATAGTCTAAAAGACCTTTTTCCATCAGTTCTTTGAGCATGGCAGGATTGGTGCCGTTGGTATCAAGCTTCACCCTAAAGCCCAAGGTGCGAATTTTTTCTATAAATAAAGGAAGCTCTTTTTGCAGTGTGGGTTCACCGCCGGTGATACACACGCCTTCTAAAAGTCCTGTGCGTTTTTTTAAGAAGGAAAAGAAAGTATCTTCTTCCATGGTAGGAAGCTCTCCGGGGGAGAGAACCAACGAGGCGTTATGGCAAAAAGGGCATCTGAAATTGCAACCGCCCAAAAAGACGGTGCAGGCAGTATGCCCCGGAAAGTCTAATAGCGTAAGTTTTTGTAAGCCGTGAATGTTCATAAAAACCTCCGAATGTAAAGTTTGGAGTGTGAAGTGTGGAGTGTGAAGTTTTGGAAGAAAATCGCACCGCGATTTTCTCTGATTGTATTTGCAAAGATTTATGAGGGATCTTCGTCGCATCCTATGTGCCAAATAAAATTATCGATATTTAACGGCGAAAGACAACCCGTAGGGCGTGCCGACCCGGCGCGCCGTTTTTTATAAGGGAGGAACGAGGATTTAAAATAGCATCGCAAGATGCACACCCGTAAAGCCGTATGCAGATACGGCGAGCGGTGAAAAAGACACGTTTCTGCGCACTTTTCAACAGGGAAAGGAAAAGCGAGAGAAAAGGGATGCAGAGCGAGGATTTTAAATAGCATCGCAAGATGCCGTCCCGAAGCCGTATGCAGATACGGCGAGCGGTGAGAAAGACGCGGTATGCGCCCTTTTCTCCGCTTTTCCCAAATGCAAGAACGCCGACATATGTATCCCACATGTCGGCGATGCTCGCTGAATTTTTTAATTAAATTTACCGGATTGGTTGAAATCAGCTCTTACAGAGCACGCACAACATTGCCGGAGCGCAGGCAGCGAGAGCAGACGTTTACGTGCTTCGGTGCGCCGTTAACGATAGCCTTAACTCTACGGATATTACCCTTCCAGGCTCTGTTACTTCTCCGGTGAGAATGGCTGACCTTAATGCCGAAAGATACACCCTTTCCGCAAATTTCACACTTTGCCATCTCCAAACACCCCCTTCTTAATAAGCGATACTATTATACATGATGTTGTTTCGTTTGTCAATACCTTTTTTGAAGATTTTTTTTCGCGCTCTTTATTGGATTTTGTGTATATTGCCGACAGGGATGGCGCCGGTCAGGAAATTCCAAGTGAAAATCCGTGCATAGCCGTTGCCGTTTTGTGTGGCTGTATACTCGTTTGTTTGTGTGATTCCGGGGAATTTCGTGATTTCATCCATGGTGAGGTAGCTGACGCCTTGGGGGAGTGTGCGGGGGGCAGAATATAATTTTAAAAATCTGCCGTCGTTATCATAGAAGGCAGTTGAAAAATGAACGGTAGCGCCATTGGCGGCATGAATAATAACATTGCCGCTGTTGTCGGCCAGATGAATGTTTGCATCATAGGAGAGTCCGTAGCCACGGGGATAGACGATCTCGGAGGTGTAGCTGTTGTTGCCGTTGTTGAATTTATACACACGATGGCAGATTGGATGGTGCCTGTGAGCGAAGCGGATGAAAAGCGGATATATTTCATTTCTGCACCGGCAGGCACAAGCCCTGCATCAAGAGCACGATTCCAGCCCATGACGAGCTGGGCTCTTTCGTTGTCGTAGGGGCACAGCATCAGTACCTTGGAGGAAGATGTGAGCTTGATGGGAAGCACGTTGTTTTTATTTTTCACAACAGTGACAGCGGCGGCGGAAAGCTCCCGTTCTTTTTGGCGGTTGATGCTTGAGCCGACGGTCTGCTTTGCCTGGTTTACCGTGTAAGAATAATTATCGAAATCTAAAATGCCGCGATTTTCCTTCACGGTCAGAATACGGGTGACCTTTTCGCGGAGCGTCATACCGGCAAGAAGAGATGCCACCCGAGAAGAGGCGGCGGAGGACGGAAGGACGGGCATCAAGGATATCATAAAAAAAAGGCAAGAATGATACTCAATATTTTCTTTTTTGTCATAAACGAAATCTCCTGAAATCATTGGTTTAATTATAAAAAAGATTAAGGAAAAAGTCAATATAAATGGCATGAAAAGATTGTGCTTTATTTTTTTAGGAAGCACTTGCAAAATGCTTTTGTTTATTATATAATAGTACAAAATGCGTTTAATGCAAAACAAACAAGCGCTTGAAGTTTTATTTACAGCAAGAAATAAGGAAGGAACACAAATGAAACGAATATTTAAAACCATCATTTCCGGAATGCTCTGTACTGCCATGCTTTTACCCATGGCGACCATGGCACAGGGGACAACAGTCACGTCGCAGGAAGATATGGAAGCTTTAATGAGAAATAAAAGCTGTGACTATGTTTTTGAAATCGCGCGTTATATCGACAGCAACTACATTATCGGCACAAATTACGAACGGTTGATTCAAGATGCCTTTCGCTATATGTTTGTGACCGGCGACACAAGCTTTGACGGGATTGTCAATCAGATGTTTGAAGGGCTGGATAAGTACAGCGACTATATGCCGCCGGAGGAATTTCAATCGTTTCTGACAGATTTGACAGGCAATCTGGTGGGCATCGGCGTCATTGTCACTGCATCTCGGGCAGGTCTTCTGGTGCATGAGGTTTTGCCCGGTTCCGGTGCGGAAAAGGCGGGGATTGTGCGTGGGGATGTGATTGTTGCCGTGAACGGCGAAAGTATTCTGGATATGACCATGAACGATGCACTCAATCTCATCCGCGGCGAAAAAGGTACAACGGTGGAAATCGGCTTTTTGCGCGCATTGCCCGAAGTGGTGAATACGGTGTCGGTAGTCCGAAGCAGTGTGTCAAACTCACCGATATCCGAAACCAAAGTTTTAGAAGGCAATGTCGGCTATATTTGCCTTGACAGCTTCACAGAAAATGTTGCGCGCTATTTAGACCCGATTCTTATGGATTTTGATGACAAAGGCGTGAAAAACATCATTCTCGATCTTCGCAACAACGGCGGCGGTGCTATTGAAGCCGCCAATGTGCTGGCAGATCGGTTCTTGCCCGAAGGTCGCTTTGTGGTGCTCCATACGAAAAACGAAGCACAAAATGAAGAATATTTCAGCCACAACAAAGATGTGCGCTATACGCTTGCCGTGTTGGTCAATGAAAGCTCTGCCAGTGCTTCCGAGTTGTTTTCTGCCAGTGTGCAGGATAAAAAAGTAGGTGTTGTCATCGGCACGGAAACCTATGGCAAGGGGGTTGCGCAAACGGTGCGCTCTCTTCGCACGGGTGGCGGCATCAAGCTCACAACGGCACTGTATATCACCGACGGCGGACAGGATGTGAACGCCAATAAGGTTCAGCCGGATATTTATGTGGAAAACAAAAAGACCGTATTTGACGAAGAAGCGGCAGGCGCACTTTCTTTTTCTGTGTTCCCCAAAGAGGGCGACAAGAGCGAAGAAACCCGTGCTATGGAAAACCGCCTGTATGCACTGGGATATTTAGACGAAGCAGACGATGTGTTTGATAGCGAAACCACCCATGCGGTGCGCTGGTTCCAGATTACCCAAGGGCATGAAGCCTTCACGGGGGAGCCGACCTTCCAGACAATTTTTGATTTAAATAATATAGAATATGATGAACGTATGGTAGAAGAGGACGATCAGCTTTCTGCGGCAATATCCTATTTTCAGAATCAATCAAACGGAGAAAAAAGATGAATGAACATAATGTAGCCGCCGTGATTGTAGCCGGCGGCAGTGGCAAACGAATGGGACTGGGAAAAGATAAGCTTCTGCTTCCCTTGGGTGATGCCTGTGTGCTTTATTACACACTGCGTGCCTTTGAAACAACAGACGAAATCAAAGAAATCGTTTTGGTTGTATCGAAAAGCAATCGGGCGGACATAGAAGAATTGGTGAAAAAGCATCGGTTTTCAAAAATCCGTGCTGTTGTTGAGGGCGGAAAAGAGCGGCAAGACTCGGTGTACAACGGGCTTTGTGCCGTTTCGGAAGAGATTTCCGTTGTTGCCATTCATGATGGTGCCAGATGCATGGTGACGAAAGATATTATTTTAAAAACTATCGAGGGTGCCATCGCTCACGGCGGTGCCGCGGCGGCAGTCAGTGTAAAAGACACACTCAAGCAGGCGGATGAAAACGGCATGATTGTGTGTACCGTCGATCGAAGCAAAACCTATCATGTGCAGACACCGCAGACATTTTTAAAAGAAAAAATCATAGCCTGCCACCAAAAGGCGCAAGAAGAAGGCTTTTATGCAACAGATGATTGCGCCTTGTTTGAAAAATACGGATACCCTGTGAAGCTCACAGAAGGGTGCTATACGAATATTAAAATTACCACGCAGGAGGATCTTCCTGCGGCAGAGAGGCTTCTTGCAGGACGGGAGGAGAATACATGCAATTTAAAATAGGCTACGGATGCGACACCCACCGCATGGTGGAGGGAAGAAAGCTGATTTTAGGCGGTGTGGAGATTCCCTTTGAAAAGGGGCTTTTGGGGCATTCCGATGCCGATGCACTGACCCATGCGGTGATTGATGCACTTTTGGGCGCGGCGGCAATGGGGGATATCGGCGCCCATTTTCCCGACACCAATCCCCAATACAAGGGAGCAGACAGCATCGAGCTGTTAAAACAGACGAAAGCACTTTTAAAAGATTATCAAATCGGCAACATTGATGCCGTGATTATCATTCAAAAGCCCAAAATGTTGCCTCATGTGCCGAAAATGCGAGAAACACTGGCAGAAGCACTGGGAATTTCCGTGGATTGTGTGTCTGTAAAGGCAAAAACTGCCGAGGGCATGGGCGATATCGGAAGAAGCGAGCTGGTGGAAACTCGCTGTGTGGCACTCTTATATCAAGCATGAGGTGAAAAAGATGGTGGTGTATAAAAAAGATTCGGCAGACAATCATTCCTCTTTTTGTATTGGGAATGGTTTGGTTGCGGCATATTATCACTACGGCAATATCCGCCAGATGTTCGGTCCTGTGTACAGCACACCATCGGTGTTTTCTTT
>JAFPCL010000120.1 GCA_017390225.1 Clostridia bacterium | reverse complement strand
TTGATGCCGTGCCGGATTTTGATAAATTCTGTTTTTCGTTGAATAAAAAACAAAAAACATTCCACGAAGAATAGAGCTACAAGGCGTGGGGGAAAGTTGACTTTTTTTTGTGTGTATGTTAAAATTGAAGTATAATTGCAGAGAAAGGATGCTTTGGTTTGAAAAAAATATTTATGATTTTGGCGCTGATTGTTCTTATAATCTCCGGCGTACTTTGTGCGGCGGCAGAATCAGTTAGCCTTTCGGGGGCTATGCATACCTATGCAGACCCTTCCTGGCGCGGCGGCAAAACGCTTTATACGATTGCGCCCGGGGTAAATTACACCGTGACCCTTGGGGCAAACGGCGGTGACCGTGCGGCGATGTGGGTTCTTCGCCCTTTCCATGCAGAAGACGACGGCTTGCAGTCGCTGGCAGAAGGGCAGATTCCCAATCCTTCGGTGGAGGGGACGTCTTTTTCTTTTTCCTATGCCACGCCGGGGATGTATACCCTAATTCTATACGGCACGAACCGTGATGGTGTACCCTTTGATTGCCGATGCGACATTTCCATCAAAGGGTGGTCGGATTATGCGGTGGTTTCAGGTGCCAATGCCGAAATGTTTGATCCGCAAATCGATAGAGTGAGCTATGTTATCGAGAAGAACAAAAGCTATCGTGTAACCATTTATGGCAATGCCTTTCGTACCGCCATAAACTGGGTTCTGCGCGACTCCGATAACACGGAGGACAATATTGCCATGGGCACGGTTTCCAATCCGTGGATGGAGGGTACTTCTTTTGATTTTTCCCATGATCAGCCCGGTTCTTATGTTCTGATCGTTTACGGTCACACAAACGGCGTGAATTTTGAATACCGCATCAACCTTTATATCACGGATACATTGGCACAGGAGACCTGTGCCGTTGCAGGAGAGCCGCGCGTGGGCAGAAGCATGTGTGCCGTGCCGAACTTTGCGCCGATGCGTTATAAGTGGTTTATTTCAAAAAGCCCCGAGGGCCCGTGGACGGAAACGACTTATACCGGCGCAGGCTATCCGATTACGGAGCTTGCTTACCAAAGCTACATCCGGGTGCGCGCTTATCAAAGCGACACCGTCTATGCAGAAAGCGATGCGGTGAAGGTGATCGGTTCTGTCAAACAAGAGCTTTATTATGATGAAGTAAATGCATCGGTCATGGCCGATGCGCCGTATGTCTACAACACACCGCTTCTTAAAAATGTTGTCCCGTTGACGAAAAGGGTTGTTCTTTCTTTTGACTATATGCGAAATGCCGATAGCGAACAAGCCGAAATTGAAGTGCGGTCTAACTCCGGTGCGGAAAAAATCGTCTTTAGCTATGACGCAAACGGCGTTCGCTTCTATGGCACACACCTTGCACCCGTTCTGTACAGTGCATCGTTGCCGGAAGCGGGCATCAAACATACGGTGTCCGTTCTTTTGGATCAAGATATGAGAAAAGTCGCTGTAGCACATGACGGCGCGATTGTTGCACAGAATATATATCACAGCGGCGGTGTTTCCGATATCACGGTTCGCACCAATGCCGGTATGGTCACGTTGAACGATGTGCGCCTAATGTACGTTTCGGGCAATAATGCACCTATAATCCAAAATGCGAAGATTACCGATGCACCTTGGGGCATCTTTACGGCGAATGCCGATATAGAAGATCCCGACGGTGACGAGATGAGCTATACTTACATATGGGAAACCGCACCTGTCCGTGTTGGTACATACACGAAATTGGCGGAAACGAAAGAGCCCTATCTGTTTGATGCGGGACAATCTCTTGAAAATCAATATGTCCGTGTGCAGATCACGGCAAGTGATCCCCAAGGAGCAAAGGGTACGGTGACAACAGAGCCCGTGATGGTGCGCCGCCAAACGAGCATATTGCAGGCGCAAGATTATGCGGGCGGCGGAAGCGTACAAACGGTATTTCCTTTGAAAGAAGGGAAGCTTGCCTTTGTTGCCCATGTGTCCAAAAGCCGCGATGCCTCTGCGCAGATCACCATTTTCGATGAAAACGAAAAGACACTTGCCGGCGTTGCCTTTGGTGAAAACACGGCGCTCATTCGCTACGGAAACGAAGAATTCCGCACCGTAACGAATGTTCCCTATGCTGACGGAGAATCGCATATTCTGGCACTTTTTATGGATACAGAGAAAAAGACCTTCGCTGTATCCGTGGAAGATGCGGTGATTGCCACCGGTTTGCCGTTCCTTAAAGATGCGACTGTTCCGAAAATGGCTACCGTAAGTCCGTCGGGAGAATCAGGAACACTCGGCATTGTAAAAACCGTGCTGATGCAAACACAGCAGGATGGAATCTTTGTACAGCGCAAGGGCATCAATGACGAAAACCCCTCGTATCTGTTCTCGCTTCCTGCCGAACACAATGGATTTTTGGTGGCGGCTGTGTATGACGGAGACCGCATGGTGTCGGTGCAGGGCGTGAAGAATGAAAGCCTGTTTACCTTCCCCATGGGCGATATTTCCGCTTCTGCCGTGCGCCTGTTTGGTTTTGACGGAGAAAACCGCCTGCAGCCGATTTGCGACATGCAGATTTTAAAAGATCAAAAGGATGTGGTTGTCCCCGTGGATAAAATTATCATTGATTTGCCCGGCATCACGCAAGAGCAGTTTGACGATGCCTTCCGTGTTCTGGATGAATGTACGATAGACAGCGGCTTTCCCGTGTATGGATTTATTTACCCCTTTATGAGCCCGGGTGGACATTATCACGGGAACTGGTGGATTCGTGACTCTGTGCTGACACTTTCCGGCAGAAAATGGGCAGAGCCGGAGTTTGTCCGCAATTCACTTCTCAATTTCACCTTCGTTCAGAGGGAAAACGGTCGTATTCCGTTATGGGGCCCCGACAGCATGCCCGGGGTGGATTCGGAATTTTCTGCTATCCCGGTTATTTTCGATGTTGCCGGGAAAATTTGCCACAGCACAACGGATAGAGATTATATCGAAAAAATATACATCATGCTGATGCGCTATATGAACTGGTGGCTGTCGAGCATCAAGCAAGATCCGGAAACCGGCCTTGTTTGCGGTATCTTTGAAGAAACCGACCCGTCGGATCACCTGCAGCAGCTGAACTTTGCAGAAGTCGACCTCAACGTGCAGATTGCCGTCGGGACAACAGTTCTTTCCGAAATGGCAACATATCTGGGGCTCATGGATCAGGCAAACCATTGGAACATCATGTTTGAGCAAATGAAAGAGCGTATCAATACATATATGTACGATCCCGAAACCGGAGCATACTATACATATATTGTTTCGGAAAAACGCCTCATGAAGGAGCGGCTTTATAACTCCACCTTTGACGTCTTTAAGCGCAAGATCGTTCCGGAAGATCGCGTGGAAAAGCTCCTTGGCGTTTTGAAGGCGGATGATACCTTCAACTGGAATTCCCAATACGGCATCACAACCATGTCGCACACCTCCCCGGAATATACCGAAACACGCGGTGCTTATAAAGGCGCAGTCAGCTGGGAGGGCAATATCTGGACTCTGCGCAGTGAAATTATTGCTTCCGGCTTGTATGAATACGGTCTGCGTGAGGATTGTGCACATCTTCTGTGGCAGACGGTGACTTCCTTTGCCGGCAATTATGCTGAATTTTTAGCTCCGTCCGACGGCGAGGGCAACGGCGTTTTGCGCTACGGTTGGACGGCATCGCAGTTTATCGAGCTGATTGTGGAATACATTTTCGGTATTTCCTACGATGCCTGGACAGATACCATCACCATTGATCCCTGTGTTCCCCCCGAACTGTACGGAGAAACACTCACAATCAAGGGTGTGACCCTTGGCAACGGAAAGAAGCTGAATGTTGAAATTTTAGCACATGATGCGGAAAACATCGATGTGCGCTATACAACTTATTAAAAAAAATCATAGCCTGCCCGTGATTTGGGCAGGCTATGATTTTAATGATTATCAGTCAAGTATTTGACCGTCGATGGAGATGGTGACCACACGCCACGGGATGAATTTGCCGGAGGCTTTAAGGGCATTTTTTACGGCGTTTTCAATACCGCCGCAACAGGGCACTTCCATGCGGACAACCGTGACACTTTTAACGTTATTTTCTTTGATTATGGCAGTAAGCTTTTCCGTGTAGTCCCCATCATCGAGCTTTGGGCACCCGATCAGAGTGATATGGTTGCGGATAAATTCGTTGTGGAAATTGCCGTAGGCATAGGCAGTACAGTCGGCGGCAATCAGAAGATTGGCGTTGTCAAAGTAGGGGGCACGGATGGGCACCAGCTTAATCTGCACCGGCCACTGACGGAGCTGACTTGAAACGTGAGCCTTTGTGTCGCATGCGGCGTGCTCTTCTCGGGAGAGTGCCCGAGATTTTGTGCCGGGGCAACCGCAGGGCAGGGGTGCGGCTTTTTTCTCCTTGGCGGCAAGCACGGCTTGTGCATCGTAGGCCACGGCTTCTCGTTCTTCAAAGGTGATGGCACCCGTGGGGCAGGCGGGCAGACAATCGCCCAGCCCGTCGCAGTAGTCCTCTCGGATGAGCTTGGCTTTTCCGTCAATCATTTCTATGGCACCTTCGTGGCAAGCGGCGGCACAAGCACCGCAACCGTTGCATTTTTCTTCATCGATTTTTATAATTTTTCTTAACATAATGTTTGCTCCTCTCTTGACTTTCTATCGGCATTATACTACAATAATCTCAATGAATCTGTTGTATTTACAACGAAAAGAGTGAAAAAATGAAAAAATTTATTTCCATTTTGAAAAATACATCATTGTTTTCGGGTGTCAATGAAAATGAAATCGAAGCGATGCTTTCTTGCTTGGGGGCACAATACCGAACCTATCCAAAGGGAGCTTATATCTTTCGTCGGGGCAATCAGCTTCAAAGAATCATGATTCTGGCAGAAGGTTGTCTTCACATTCAGAAGGATGACTACTGGGGCAATCGCAGCATTTTGGCACATATTTCTCCGGGAGAAATGTTTGGAGAAGCTTATATAGCACCGCAAAGCGGCCCGATTTTAAACGACGTGATTGCCGTGGAGAACAGTGCGGTTCTTTTTTTCAATGTGAAAAAGCTGATCACCACCTGCCCTTCTGTTTGTCCGTTTCATGCGAAAGTGGTGGAAAATATGTTTTTTGCCATTTCCGAGAAAAACAGAAGGTTGGTGCAAAAGCTTGGGCATATGTGCGAGCGCACCACGAGGGAAAAGCTGATTTCTTATTTATCCGAAGAAGCAGAAAAACAAAAAAGTGCAAGCTTTACGATTCCCTTCAATCGGCAGCAGCTGGCGGATTATCTCTCGGTGGATCGGTCTGCCATGTCGAATGAGCTGTGTAAAATGCGAGATGAGGGACTGATTCGCTTTCACAAAAATGCCTTCGTGCTTTTATCATAAATTTTTCAAAAAAATACTTGACAACAAGTTTTTTATATGGTATATTTAATTCATAAAACAGGAATGATTCCTGTTATTAAAAATTTGAGGTGATTTTAAATGATTGAAAATTACACGGTTTGTCATTGCGAACAGGTCAGCTTCAACGATATCGCCGATGCGATGCACAACAGCGAAAAGTTTGACGATGTGTTGTCTGCTTTTGATAGTGTGCAGAACATCACCCACTGCTCCACGGGATGCGGCGGATGCTATCAGAAGGTTTTGGATATTATATCGGATATTATGAACGGTGCGGCGCACTAAAAAGAACAGGAGGAGATTTATATGTTGGATAAAAAAGTTGTAGAGCTTTTAAATGCACAAATCAATAAGGAATTATATTCCGCCTATCTGTATCTGGATTTTTCCAATTATTTTGAAGACAGAGGATTAGACGGCTTTGCTAACTGGTACTATATCCAGGCACAAGAAGAAAGAGATCATGCGATGCTCTTTTATCGCTATCTGCAAAACAACAACGAAAAGGTCACATTAGAAGCCATTGCCAAGCCCGACAAGGTTTTGGACAGCGACATGAATGTATTGAAAGCAGGTCTTGAACACGAAGAATATGTCACAAGCCTCATCAACGATATTTATGCCGCCGCATACGCAGTACGGGATTTCCGTACCATGCAGTTTCTGGATTGGTTCGTCAAAGAACAGGGCGAAGAAGAAACCAATGCCAACGACATGATCACCAAAATGGAGCTGTTTGGTTCCGATCCCAAGAGTCTTTACATGCTGAACAGTGAGCTTGCCGCTCGTGTGTACTCGGCACCCTCATTGGTATTATAATTAAAAAAAGACAGACTGCGTAGGATAAAAGCGCAGTCTGTTTTTATATAAAAAACTAAAGGAGATGAGTTTTATGAAAAAGAGAGTATGGGTATTGGTATCAATTTTATGCATCACTGCTTTTGCCGGCGGTGTGTTTGCCAAAACGGCAATTGAAAAAATCGAAGCCGAGCTTCGCCCGGATTTTACGGTGGTAATCGACGGAAAAACGCAAGCTTTTGAAAATGTCAACGGAGAAAGGGTATATCCCATTCTTTATAACGGAACAACTTATCTCCCGCTACGTGCCATCGGTGAGCTGATGGGGAAAGTGGTATACTGGTACGAGGATGAGAAGCGAATTGAGATGAAAAATCCCACCGACGTCACCGTCACCGATGCCGATGTGATTGTTGCCGCCGACCCAAAGAAAAAACCGATACAGAAAAATGCCGAAAATGATATAAGCGCAGAACAGGCAAAGGAAATCGCACTTAAAAAAGCAGGATTTGCCGAACAAGAAGTCGTTTTCGGAAGAGTGGAACGAGAAAAGGAAAAAGGGATTGTCTATTTCGATGTCGAGTTTAAAACCGGCGGCGTGGCATATGAAGCGCATATTGATGCCGAAACCGGAGCGGTCTTAAAATGGGAGACCGACTACGAAAAAGACGATAAAAAAGTCATAGATGCAAAAGAGTTGATCAGTAAAGAAGATGCCGAAAAAATCGCACGGAAAGATGCAGGCATTTCGGAAAAAGCTGCAAAATTCAAAAAAGTCGAATTGGATCGGGATAACGGCACTTTCCGCTATGAAATCGAATTTCACCACGGGGGCATCGAGTATGAATATGAAATCGATGCCAAAACAGGTGCAATTTTAAAGAGAGAAACCGATCGGGATTAAATTTTTTTACAAAAGCACAATATGAGGAATCCTCTAAAGGCAATAAGCAAGGGGGGGATGTAAAAAAAGGCACGGACCGTTTCATGGCAGAAATAAAGCATTTATTCGCTTTATAAAACAATTATTTATCTAAAAAATATTGTTTTTGGTAGAAATCCGCATTTTTTGCGGATTTCTCTTTACTTGATGCCAT
>JAFPCL010000119.1 GCA_017390225.1 Clostridia bacterium | reverse complement strand
GATTCTCTCATCTCCGCCATCGCCCGAAAACTTCTTTCCCATGCTTCGCAAGGCATCGGAAATCATATTCCAAAAATTTAGGATTTCCGTGCAATCAAAATTTGCAAATTCTGCCGACAACAACTGTTTCATTCGACCGATATCAAAAAGATACACCTCGTCATGAAGAGAGATGCTTTTAGCATCCGCATACGCTTTTAAAGCTTCTTCCGACGTAAAAAAACGTATATGCCCGTTTTCACAAACAAATCCGTCCTCATCATCCGTATACCATATGGCGTATCTTGCGATTTTCTCATCTTCAAAACGTATTATGTAATAATCCATTATGTTTTCCTCTTGCATTCTTTGTTAAATTCATTATACTACTTTTTCTTTTTCTTGACAACACCTATGCAAAAATTTTCTCGACAAAATTCTTGCTAAAAAAACAAAAAAACCGAAATAATGATTGACAAAACACAAACAATGCAGTATATTTAATAGGATAAAATTCTATTTTATCGAGAATATTATTTAGGAGGAGTTACTTATGAAACTTATCTACGGTATCCACGACAAACCCACCCCCGGGCAGCTGATTATCTTTGCTTTCCAGCAGTTGCTTGCGATTTTGGCTGCAACCATTGCCGTTCCCGCCATTGTCGGCAACGGAATGAGCGCATCTGCCGCTCTGTTCGGTGCAGGTGTGGGCACACTTGTTTATCAGCTTTTTACTAAATTCAACAGCCCCGTATTCCTTGGTTCTTCTTTTGCCTTCATTGGCTCTATGGTTGCCGCTTTTGCCGGCGCTGTTTCCGCACAGGCAGGCTTTTTGGGTCTGATCATCGGTGCGATTCTTGCAGGTCTTGTCTACGTTATCATCGCATTGATTGTAAAACTTGTCGGTGTTAACTGGATTTCCAATTTGATGCCGCCCGTTGTTATCGGCCCCACCGTTGCCCTCATCGGTCTTTCTCTTGCCGGTGCTGCTATCAACGACGTTTTCTCCTATGGTCCCCAGGATGGCAATGGCGCTTTCATCATGACCACAGGCATTTGGGTTTCCTTGGTTTGTGCGCTTGTCACTTTCGCCGTTGTTGTTATCTGCTCCGTATACGGTAAGAAGATGGTTAATCTCATCCCCTTCATCATCGGTATCTTGGCAGGCTACGCTGTGGCACTTATTTTCACTGTGATCGGCATTAAAACCGGTAACGATGCTTTGAAAGTTATCGATTTTGCACCTTTCCGGGCACTGGTTGCCGATGGTGTTGGTCTTAACACGTTCCTTGCTGTTCCCCAGTTCTCTTTTGTAGAAGCCTTCAAGGGCATCAAAGAACTGGACGCTTCCTATTTCACAACGGTTGCTGTTGCCTACATTCCCGTTGCATTCGTTGTGTTTGCAGAGCACATTGCTGACCACAAGAACCTGTCTTTCATCATTGAAAAAGACCTTTTGGACGAACCCGGTCTGCACAGAACCCTTCTGGGCGACGGTGTCGGCTCCATGGTCGGTGCTTTCTTTGGCGGCTGCCCCAACACCACCTACGGTGAATCCGTTGGCTGTGTTGCCATCACCAAGAATGCTTCCGTTATCACCATTACCGTTACTGCCATTATGGCAATTCTGATTTCCTTCGTTTCTCCCTTCGTCGCTTTCCTGGATTCCATCCCCGGATGCGTCATGGGCGGTGTTTGCATCACCCTGTACGGCTTTATCGCTGTTTCCGGTTTGAAGATGATCCAGAAAGTTGACCTGGAACAGAATGCAAATCTCTTCACTGTCGCTGCTATCCTGATCCCCGGTATC
>JAFPCL010000118.1 GCA_017390225.1 Clostridia bacterium | reverse complement strand
TTTTTGCCATGAAACGGTCTGTGCCTTTTTAAACATCCCCTTTTTTTATTAAAATTCAACCGTATGGGTCACAGGTGCAATGGAGCCGATTTCATCGCTTAAAATCATGAGTTTCGCGCTTGTTGCCCCGATGGGACGCCACTGCTCCACATCTACGGCTACCGCAGACACGGAAGCATTCATGTAATAAGAGCCGACTTCGCAGGAAATCAGTCTTCCCTCTGCATCATAGTAGGCAATCATCATAGGTGCTTCAAAGGCTCTGTTCATGAAGTTTTCTGCCTTAACCTTGAGGTTTTCCTTCGGATTTTCCATGCCCGATACAGGCATTGATTCCACAGAAACCGTGTAGGTCATGGTTTCGCCCGATGCGGTGTAGGTCACGTTTTGTTCGGAATTAAAATTCATGACCGTGCCGTTTTGGGAAATTTCTGCTCCTGCCATCGAGCCTTCCGCTTCAAATTTCAGCTTGGACACATCGATGCCTTCGGGCACATAAACCTTTGCCGTGAAGGGCTTCACGGTGCTGTTAATCTCGCAGCCTGCCGACACGATCTCGCCGCTTTGGGCATCTGTCAAGGTTACAGATGTCAGTCCGTTTTCCACATCTTCATTTGCGGAGCTATAGTAGCGGATGTCTTTAATAAACCATTCGGAATTGCCATGGTGGAAGAAGCCCAAATAGCCCGGGCTTGCGATGGAATTACCTTTGGCAAAGCCGATGCCCTTAACGCCCGTCACAATATTGTGATAGTTGAAGCTGGTGGAACCGATATTGTCGAGATAGAACATTTCCACGAATTTGCCGCTGGCATTTCGTACATACAGGCTGATAGAGTCACCACGATCGACCACGCGAACACGGACAAAGCCTGTATTTGTATTTTGGGCATTCGGAATCTTCGCATAGCTGTAGGCAATCGACGAAAGATACTGATACTGTGTATCTCTGGGGGCTGTCATCAGATACATGCGATCATTTAAAACACCAAACCAAATGCCGCAGAAGTTTGTGACATAATCGCCGTTGGAATTACTGCGAATATTGGTAAATGCCAATCTGTGAAGTGCATCGTCGGATGCAATGGTCCCCAAATCGTATTCCAAAATATATTCCTTGGCAACGGTTTCCTTGGTTGCCAGAACGCTGTTGTAATCTTTTTTGGGTGCAATCGCTTTGCTGCCGAAAGCACTTCCCACGACCACATCGTTTGCCCCTTGGGTCAGCTTCCACAGGTCGTTGTCACCGGGAAGGCTTGTGCCGGCCAGTGTATTGACCGTATTGGCGGCTTTTCCCGGTGCCGCTTCGCGAATGACCTCCATGGTGTAGGTGTTGACCTTGTCGCCCACCGTATAAACAACCGTATGCGTCTTTTGGGTGTCGCGAAGATCGAAGATGTTAAATTTTGCATCCAAGCCGTCGATGGTCACACTTCCCACAGGAGGAAGCTGAAGCTTTAAGTCTACCGGCGTAACATTCGACGGGAAGGTTACGGTGATTTTGTTTGTCAAAGCATCCAGATTTGCGGTGCTTTCTGCATTTCTGAATGCAATTTTCGGTGCATTTTGGCGAACGATATTGAGGGTGTAGTTCATCGTTGCACCGCCGCCGATGGCAAGCACCTTATAGGATGCGGCAGTCAAATTATGTGTCATCGATGCGGTGTTTTTACCACCGATCATCACACGGAAGCCATCGATGGACATCACAGGCACTGCCCAAACCTTAGATAAAACCGCGTCTTCATTGAAGACAGCTTCAATCGTGCGATTTTCGTTGTCAATCGTAACGTAGCTGGACACCTCATTAAAGGTCGTGCCGTCTACAAAGGTCAAAGACTTCATTTCCAAGGGAATAGGATCGTATTCAGGCCCTATGGAAAGATTTCTCCAGTAGTATTCACTACCGGCATGATGGAAAAAGCTGATGTAGCCATTGGTTTGAATCGAATTTGCTTTAACGTAAGCTGTGCCGGTCTGCCCCGTCACATTATTTTTGTAGTTATAGTTAGAAGCACCGATATTATAAATGGTGAACAGAGGATACGGATTGCCGTTTGCGTCTAAAACAGAAAGAATAATTTCCGTCTTTTTATCCAAAACATGCACATCAACAAAATCATTACAGGCATTGATGCCCGAAGGCAGCTGAGCAACGGCATAATCCGATGCCGCTGAAAAGGAAGAATTGCTTTTTAAAAGATACATCTTGTCGCCCAAAACACCGAACCAGATACCGGTAAAGTCCGTAACGAACTGATTGTTCTGATTGCTTCGAATATTGGTAAAAGCAATGTCTTGTAATCGATTGGTGTTCACGGAAGCATCAAAAATACGATACTTAAATACATAAGGATAACCGGTATACGGCTGCTTCAGACCAAACACACTATGTGTGTTTCTGCCTGCCGTCAGTGCCGATACATCATTGAGCTTGGCAATGGCATTCACAGAAATCGGATCTGCCTGGGTGTGTGCCCACAAAGACGTACTGCCGGGCAACGTATCGCCGACCAAAAGAACGGAATTATCTTTTGCCTGTTGCGGTGCGCTGTCTTTCTTTACCGTA
Source organism: Clostridia bacterium (assembly GCA_017390225.1). Lineage (GTDB taxonomy): Bacteria > Bacillota > Clostridia > CAKSNL01 > HGM11501 > RGIG1017. Next base: position 3,310 of record JAFPCL010000118.1, on the reverse strand, counting down.
AGTCCATAGGTCAAAGTCTCGCCGTCTCTCACATATGTCATCGTAGCAGGCTTCTTTTGGTTGAAGAAGCTGAAGGTGTTCTTGCCATTAACAGCTTTTCCGTCAATGAACACTTCCCCGTTCGTTTTGTTTTGAAGTGCCAAATCCCAAATCGGATCTTCATAGCCTACAGTGAGCACAGCTTCATTGGTATCATGATTGACAACCAGCTTTTGTGTTTTGGCTTCTTTGGCATAAATCGCGTTGGCAGTTGCTTCCGTGTTGATAATCACCGTGCCGCGATATGCGATGGTTGTTCCGTTGTAGCCAACATAATTCAAGCGGTCATAGGAAGCGCCCAGTACATCATGTGTCATATAAGTGCCGTCGGAAGCAATTGTACCGCTCTTTAATTCCGTGGTAAATTTAATATTGGAAACACCCAGCCAGGATTTCAAATAAGACACAGGATTCGGATAGATAGCGGTATCCAGGGAAATGACCGGCATATCCACAGGGATATTCCCCATGCCGGAAAAAGATGCTTTATAGCGATAGTTAAAGCGTTCGTTGGGGGCCGTGTCACCCATGTCGTAGAACCACATGGAATCGCAGGCAGTTTCCGTATAGGGAAGATTGTCTGCCCACTTGAAGTCCAGTGTGTAGGTGGCATTTCCTGTCAGCTGCAGCATTTCACGGGGAACGGCCAGTGTCAGATACTGTCCATCCAGGTGAAGGTCCACTTCGCCCACATAGTTCCATGCCCAGCCGCCGGTAGATTTTTCCACATAGCCGACCATGTTCTGTGTGTCGATTTTTCTGTTAATCATGAAATCGTACCCGAGCCAACCGTTGCCGTAGTTGCCGTCGGTGTTGACAAAAAGTGTCAGCCAGTTGGAACTTTGAGGTGCTGTGATATCCTGATTGCATTTCACATAGAAATACACATTGGTTTTATCGCGAGCGACCTTCACGGTGTCAAAGTCGTTTCTGCCCGTGGTATTGCGGTAGTAACCAAAGCCTTCGGATTCATAATAAAAATCATCTTGCGCGCGGTCGGGGTCTTTGGCGGAAAACATACGGTGGTCACGGTGCGTAACATCATATACGTCATCTAAATAGTCCGGTGCAACGCTCGTCCATTGACCTATGCTACCCGCAGGATCAATCGTCACTTCGCCGGAAGCTGCAGGCACAGCGCGTGCGCCCTTGAATTTACGGACATTGGAAACCGTCTGCCAGTAGTAGTTATCTTTAAAGTCATTGCGGCAAGGCTCGATGTCGCGGCTGAACTCGTTGGAGAAGCAGTCAACAAAGGAGTACGGGAACTCCGTACCACAGTACCAGGTGTTGGCGCACCATTCCCCGGTGATGCCGTACTGCATACCGGCGTTCCATTCGTTCCAGCCGGTAATCATAACGACCTGTGTTTTGTAAGAAAGCGCATTATCCCACTGTTCCTGATAGCAAAGGCCCAAGCCGGAAGTGCCCAGAGAATAACCAAAATCCTGCGCGCCGTTATCCGGCTGTGCACCGTTGTGATAGCTTCTGCCCTGGCTCAAACTTGCATGGAAGCCTACGGAAACAACAGTCTGCTCCACAACACCTGTGGGACTCTTGCCTCTCTCCTGCGGAGATTCGGCAATCCACGGCCAGCGGCCGTTGCCACCCCGTGTCCAACCATTCCATGCCCAACTGCGGCGCTGGGTGAAATAATTCTGCAAGGTGCCGCCGGCTTCGGACAAATCACCTAAAATAAGGGGTTTTCCGCCCCATGTGTACCACAAAGAGCTGTACTTCGGATTGGAATAAAACTTTTCATACAATGTTGTAGCAGACGATGCACAACGATCGGTAGTTTCCCCCAAAAGGAAGCACACGCGCGTGATATCACCGCCTTCTTTTTGAATTTCCAGCATAGTGTCTAAAATAACCGTCACATCGTTCTCATAAATAAGACCATTGGAAATATCTACAAAAATAAAATCGATGCCGGCGTCGGTCAGCATTTGCATATGCTTTCTTGCGACCCACGGATCGCCGGAGCGATAATAACCGAAATACGATTCATTCCAGAAGTGCGGACTGCCGGATTCGGGAATATTTGCCATAACCTCTGCTTTCCCGCCCTGGCGATATTGGCGTGTTGTGTCATACAGTGTGCCGTCATCGCCGGTCTGGCATACAAAATAAAACATACCAACTTCCCGATTCGAGCGATTGCCGACAGAATCGTTCATCGGCGTCACTCTGCCCAGGTCGTCGACTGCAACCCATGTGTCACTCATAACATCTCTTGCCAAAGATACGCAAGAAAACGCAAGGGACAGCATAAGAAGCAGAATCAAAAATCTTTTCTTCATGCATATAACCTCCAAGCATAAATTCTTGATGATAACTTTATCATAAAGTACGTTTTTTTTCAACCCATTTTTGCAATTTCCATAAAAATATTCTTGATTTATGAAAGAAATTTGACAAATATACTTGACAAAGGGATACTTATATTTTATTATATTAATATTACATACCTATTATATAAAGAGTTCGATTATAGACAAAACACATATTTTTGGAGGTTGTCATCCATGAAAAAGGTCATCACTCTATTTTTATTATGTATCCTGTCGTCTTTCCTTTCCGTTTCCGTGCATGCCGCAGGTGTTGCTGTTGGTTGCGGATTCACATCCAATATCGGCTCCCCTATAGAGAAAGGCTTTGACAATTCCGGTCACGGCTCCAGGTATAAAGCTTTGAAGCACAAGGACGGCATATGTATGGATTTGGGTGATACAAAACCTAACTTGTGCGATTTGAAATTGAATCTTGCCAGCAACGCCACGCAAACCGTTGTTATTCATGTTACTTTTTTTAGTGATATCGATCCTTCCACCCGTCGCGGCAGGGTCGGCACGGAAATTCTTACCCTGCGTCAGCGCCACAGCATTAACGCCGCCCCCACAGACTATTCCACATGGGATAACGCTTGTGCCTCCACAAGTGTCGAAACACCGCAAGCCTATACCAAGGCCATCAAAAATGTGCGCTGTATAGAAATCGTTCATCAGTATGACAGTGCCGGTGATTATGTGAATATATATAAAGTGACACCCTATAGAAGATACACGGGTAGCGAATCATTAGGCAATTACATGGTGAACTTTAATTCTCCCTCACAAAGCTCGCCTCTGCCTACCATTAGTGGAAACACCATTACCTTTCGCTATCGTGATGTCAATGAATTTCATTGTTATGTTGCCGGAGGCATGCCTGCGGGCACGTCTTCCAGCTTAGCCACATATTATACGCTTTCCGGAAATTCCATATCCGT
>JAFPCL010000117.1 GCA_017390225.1 Clostridia bacterium | reverse complement strand
TTTAGAGCATTTTTTGGCTCTTTGTTTACTAATGTTTTCTGGCTTGTTTGCCATAAGGTCTTGTCTTTCGACAAGTTCTGTACTCAAGTTTTACTTGAGCCCTTACGCTATTTAATTTTCAAAGTCCGCTGCTCTCAAGAGGCTTGTGATGTCCGCTCCCCTCAAGCGCAAGATAGATTATAGCACAAGCTTTCCCGTTTGTCAACACTTTTTTCAACAAAATATTGTACATCTTTCACCTATTTTTTGCTTTTTCCATTGTGCACATTGCACAACCGCCGCTGTTTTTGCTTTTTTCTCCCCTAAAAACGCAAAGCTTGTCTGAAAAAATAGCTTGCACCTATTCATGTTTTATGGTATAGTATTATTCATAATATATTATAAAGGAAAGGAGCTTTTTATGTTTCTTACCGTTACTTTAAATCCTTCTATAGATAAATATGCTATCACCCCTTCCCTACGTGCCAACAGCTTAAATCGTATACGTCCTTTCAGAATCGAAGCAGGGGGCAAAGGAATCAATGTTTCCAAAGCCTTATCTTCTTTCTCCGTACCTGCCACGGCACTGGGGCTTTTGGGCGATGAAAATGCTGATTTATTCTATAAATACTTAAAAGAAACCGATATTTCGCATCGATTCATCCCTGTGCCCGGTACAACACGCACCAACTTGAAAGTCATTTCTTCTGATACCGGTGAGGTTACAGAATTGAATGAGCTTGGTTTTTCTGTTTCCGGAACGGTTTTAAATGCATTTTTATCGTTAGTTGATTCTCTGCTTCCCACAATGGATGGCATTGTGCTTTCGGGAAGCTTACCGGATCGATGCCCTTCTTCCTATTATAAAGATATAGTAAATCTTGCCGTAAGTTACGGCAAACCCGTTGTTTTAGATGCCGACGGCGAAGCTTTTCGTGAAGCCGTTTCTACTCGCCCTACAATGATTAAGCCAAATAAGGATGAACTATCACGTTATACCGGTAAGACATTAGACACACTTGATGATATCATTTGTGCCGCCAAAGATCTTCACGACAGTGGCATTTGCACTGTTGTTGTGTCGATGGGCGCAGACGGTGCTGTCTGTATCAGCGATGAAGGTGTTTTCCGTGCTGAAGTTCCGAAAACCGATATCCTTTCCCCCATCGCATCCGGCGACACCATGGTTGCCGCCATGCTTTACGCCTATCACCACGGTTTTGACACAAAAAAGCTTCTGTCTTTTGCTGTTGCCGCCGGCACTGCTACGGCAATGCAAAGCGGCTCGGCTGTGTGCACTTTAGAGGATGCCGTCCAATTAGAACAGAAGATTCACTGCACGCATTTGATTTAATTATAGAAAGGTTTTGAATATCCATGGGTAAAGTTATAGCAATTACATCCGGTAAAGGTGGTGTCGGGAAAACAACAACCACTGCATCCTTGGGTGCCGCTCTTGCCTCTATGGGCAAAAAGGTTCTTTTGATTGACGGGGATGTTGGTCTTCGAAATCTGGACATTGCCCTGGGACTTGAAAATGAAGCCGTATATGATTTATATGATGTTCAGACGGATGTGGTATCTGCGGGCGATGCGATTATCTCTCACGAACTGTTCACATCTCTGTTCCTGCTCCCCGCACCGCAAACACATTCTCCCGAAGCAATTGACACAGCTTTTATGCAATCGCTTTGTGCCGAGCAAAAACAAAACTATGATTATATTCTCATAGACTCCCCCGCAGGCCTTGGCACAAGCTTTCACCATGCCGCCAGGTGTGCCGATATGGCCATTGTCGTCATCACGCCGGATTTGGCATCGGTTCGCGACGGAGAAAAGGTTCTTTCTATTTTAAACAAGTACCGCAACATTGCAAGTGCACGAATCGTAATCAATCGCTATAATCCAGAACTGGTGCAACTCGATTGCATGATGAGTATTGAGGATTTATTATCCTTATTAAATGAAAGATTACTCGCTGTCATTCCTGAAGACCTGATGCTTCTTCGTGCCTCCAACATACAAAACGGCAATCTTCTTTTAAAAACGGCGGCAAGCACTCCTGCCTATCACAACATGGCATGCCGACTTATGGGTGGTTCTGTTCCTTTAATGAAATTCACTACACGCAAGAAAAATTTCTCCTTGCTGAAAAAGCTCAAATCATAACAATTGTCCGAAAGAGGTTCTATCTCCACACATTCATGCGCAAAACACCCTGTATCTCCGAAAAGACACAGGGTGTTTTATTCTTTGAAACAAAATTTCTGTTCTCCATGCAAAAATAACACAGCATTATTTTCTTCGTTCCACCACTTTTGCATTTTTGCACTTTTCTTCAATCCATGATGCAAAGGCTTCGGCATCTCCTTTGACAAAACCCTCTCTTGAGAGAAAAATGCCGTCGTATTTACTCACGGACAATGCAATGATGTGCTTTAAAAAATAAATTTGTTGCACATCCGTGTATTCCAACGTATTCTTTTGTGAACCCTTTGTAATTTTTATTTTGTCACCAAAGACAACCGTTGTGGCGATATCTTCTTTCCATACTTCCTTGCTTTTTTTCTCCAATTTGCGACGAATAACGATTGGCGTGACAATACTAACCCCCATCATCAACACCCCCCAGAAAAAAATCAACGTCGCATCTTTCTCTGAACCGGATGCATAACAGTAATAGGCAAGCACAAAAAACAAAACCGACAGCAGACGCCCTTGCAGGATGAGCTTGCGACAGATGACATGTTCGACATACTCTCGTTGCATTTGTTTGTTGGAAATGTAGCGATTTTCAAACATCATAAATCTCTCCTTAAAACAATCGCCTGCCAAAAAGCTGACAGGTGATTGTTTTTACTTGTTTTCAAAGGTAATAATTTTCTTTTTCGGGCATTTTTCCACACAAGTGCCGCAGTTGACACACTTTTCGTAGTCAATGACCGCACAGTTATCGATAACATGGATGGCATCATAAGCACAGTTCTTCTCACAAATCTTACAGCCCAGGCATCCGACCTCACAAAGATTTTTGACCACAGGCCCTTTATCGTGAGAACAACAATGCACAACCACATTGTTTTTCTTCGGAATCAGTGCAATCAGATTTTTAGGACATGCTTTCACGCAAGCGCCGCAAGCGGTGCATTTTTCATCATCGACTGCCGCAACACCGTTGACCACATGAATGGCATCGAACTTGCAGACATTCACACAGCTTCCGAAGCCGATACAGCCGTAGTTACAGCCTTTCGGGCCACCGAACAACCCTTGTGCCGTGCGACAGTCCATGGTGCCGTCATAGTCATAAAGTGTTTTGGTGATATCATGGGAGCCGGAGCAACGCACCACAGCACGTTTGGGAACAAAATCACTTTGCACGCCCAAAATACTGCCGATTTCTTTTGCCGCTTTGGCACCGCCGACGGGGCAAGCCGATGCAGGGGCTTTGCCTTCGGCAATGGCACGGGCAGCCGCAGAACAGCCGGAGAAGCCGCAACCGCCGCAGTTGGCGCCGGGAAGAACCGCTTCGATTTGTTCGACCTTTTCATCGGTGGGCACTTTGAAAATGACAGCGGCTACTGCCAAAAGTGCACCAAAAAACAGACCGATTGCCGCAACAGCCAGTGCAGGAATCAATATTTCCATCTTCCTCTCGCCTCCTTACAGTTTGATACCGCTGAGGCCGGAAAAAGCCAAAGCAATCAGCGCCGCCGCCGTCAGAGTCAAGGGAAAGCCCTTGTAGCAAGCGGGACAGTCATTTGTGTCAATTCTCTCACGAACCCCTGCCAAAAGCACAATAGCAAGCCAGAAGCCCACGCCGGAGAATGCACCGTAGAGCACAGACTCAAAAAGTCCGCTTTCTTTTTGCACATTCAAAATGGCGACGCCCAGAACTGCACAGTTGGTGGTGATCAGCGGCAGATAGATGCCCAAAGACTCATATAGTGCCGGCACCATTTTCTGCAGAAACATTTCCACGAATTGCACGAGAGCGGCAATAATTAAAATAAATAAAATCGTTTGCAGATATTCTGCGTTGATTTTCACCAATAGTTGCTGACCGAAATAGGTAAACAGCGATGCCAGTGCCATAACAAAGGTAACAGCCATGCCCATGCCGTTTGCCGTTTCGACTTTTTTGGAAACGCCCAAAAACGGACAACAACCTAAAAACTGCGACAAAACAAAGTTTTCGGCAATAATGGCGGTGAAAGCCAATACAAAGATTTCAAAAATGCTCATTGGCTATCCGCCTCCTTTTCTTCTTTTTTCTTAGCACTTCTGGTGCGCAAGAACTGCGCCATGCCAAGCACAAAGCCCAAGGTCAAAAAGCCGCCGGGCACCAAGGACATCATCAGTGCGGGCTTTGAAAATACGGTAATACCTTCCGATTCAATGCCGAACCAGGAACCGGCAAACAATGTGCCACCGCCCAGAAGCTCACGGATGGTTGCAACAATCAGCAAGCTGAAAGTGAAACCGATGCCCATCGATAACCCGTCGATAGCAGAATCCAATACGTTGTTTTTCGAAGCATAGGCTTCGGCACGTCCTAAAATGATGCAATTTACAACAATTAGCGGCAAAAACAAACCCAGTGCATCATACAGAGACGGCACAAAAGCATGCAGTGCCATTTCCACAATCGTAACAAAGGTAGCAATCACAACAATATAAGCGGCGATACGCACCTTATCGGGAATAATTTTCCGAAGAAGCGATACAAAAATATTGGAGCAAATCAAAACAATCGTTGCGGCAACGCCCATGCCGACAGCCGTTGCCATACTCGAAGTGGTGGCAAGGGTGGGACACATGCCGAGAACCAACACCAGAATCGGATTTTCCGTGATGATTCCTCGTTTTAAACCATTGAGGAGTTTACTCATTTTGCTCCCTCCTTTTCCCATGCCGCTTGATGATTTTGGACACATACCACAGCCGTATCTACAATAGAAACCACTGTAGAGCTGGAAACCGTGGCACCGGAAATGGTGTCAACATTTGCGCTCACAGGTGCAGGTGTGCCAAAAAACTGCGCCAAAAAGTTATCTTTCGTGATTTTAGAGCCAAGGCCCGGTGTTTCGTTTTGCGATACAATATCTACGCCCAACACCGTTTTGGCATCCGAAGATACGGCAACCATCACGGAAACCGTGTCTTTATATCCTGTTTTTTCCAGAGAAATGCAGTAACCCAAAAGCTCGCCCTTTTCATCCACTGCCGCAGAGGCGCGGGAAACAGTGCAATCCCCTTCCGATTCACTTACGGTCAGAGAAAGATAGTCACTTGCCGGCAAAACCGTTTGCATAGCTTGCATCATCGCTTTTTCTTCATTTTGCGCAATGGGGCCTTCGGTGACTTTATTCATGGCTGCCAAAAGTGCCACGGCAACCAGGCAGATAGCAAATAAAATCAGCGGTGTTTTGATGATATTTATTTTGTCTTCTTTCGTGAACACAACTTTTGCCATGCTCCCACCTCCCCAAATACACGCGGCGCTGTGATGCGATCAATCAGCGGCGTGACGATATTCATTAAAAGTATTGCATACGTACAGCCTTCGGGATATGCACCCAGATAGCGAATCAGGCAGTTGATGCCGCCGCAGAACAGACCTGCGATTACCTGTCCTTTTTTCGTAACGGGCGATGTGACATAATCT
>JAFPCL010000116.1 GCA_017390225.1 Clostridia bacterium | reverse complement strand
GTTGTTGTGCGCCCCTTGTCTAAAGGAGTTACGGCAGAGGTAGCGGACAAAAAAGTGAAAGTCAAGCTTCCGGGCTACGGACAGTACAGCATTGAGTTTGGCGGCATGCACGATGCCCTGCTTGTTTTTGTGAATCCCGAACAGGATTTTGGCGTGGACAAGGCTTCTTCCCGTGTTTTGTATTTCGGGCACGGTGTACATATCATCGACGAGCGTATACAGCTAAAGGATAATCAGACGGTGTTCATCGATGAAGGTGCTGTGCTGTATGGCTCCATCAATGCCAAGGGAAAGAAAAATATCCGTGTGGTAGGCTACGGCATTTTAGACAACAGCCGCATGAAACGGGCAAACGAGATTAACGGCTGTGCCATTTTAGACCCTCATGCAGGGGCGGACACGGGCAATCCCATCTTTTTCGATGATTGCGAAAACGTGGTGATTGATGGTATCACCATTGTCAATTCCTCCGGCTGGAATATTTATCTGGACGGTTGCCGAAATATCATGGTCAATAATATCAAGCTGATGGGACAATGGCGGTATAACGCAGACGGATGCGATTTCTGCAACTGCACCAACGGCATCATTCAAAACAGCTTCCTTAGAACCTTTGATGACTGCATTACTGTTAAGGGCTTTAAAATCAACAATCATATGCCCATTCAAAACATTTTGGCGCAAAACTGCGTGCTTTGGTGCGATTGGGGCAAATGCTTAGAGGTCGGTGCAGAAACCTGCGCACCGCATATCGGCGGCATTACCTTCCGCGATTGCGATGTCATCCACGGTAACGGCAACATGATGGACATTCAGCAGGGCGACGGAGGCGACATCGAGAATGTGCGCTTCCAAAATATCCGATTGGAATACACAGGCGACGAAATGTGGCCCGTGATTCAAACAGAGGAAGAGCAAGACTATCCTTGCTTTGGCAAAAAAAGCGTGCCTGTTTTATTCTCCCTGATTGCCGGCGTGACCATGTGGTCGATTGACGACTACTGCGGCAGTATGAGAGATATTTATTTTAAAGATATCAAAATCACCGCCGATGAAGATATTGTTTTCTCCGGCGGCATAATCAAGCCGGATGAGAACTACGGCACGATTTCAAATGTTTATCTGGAAAACTTCACATTAAACGGCAAAAAGCTTGGCTTTAATCGCTTGGGCATCGCCATTGACGAACGGGTGACAGATGTGTTTTGCGATGGCAATAAAGTGAAATAACAATATAAAAAGGAGCGATTGAGTTGTTATACAAAAAGAATAATACACCCAAACTGGACATGGACTTATTCCAAAACCCCACGAGTGAATATCGGGGCACGCCTTTTTGGGCATGGAACTGCAAATTGGAAAAAGAGGAGCTATTGCTACAGATTGAGGTATTGAAGGAAATGGGCTTCGGCGGCTTTCATATGCATTCTCGTGCCGGCATGGCAACAACGTATTTAAGCGAAGAGTTTATGAATCTTGTGAAGGCTTGCCGTGACAAGGCGGAAAAAGAACAAATGCTGGCATGGCTGTATGATGAGGACAGATGGCCCTCCGGTGCCGCCGGCGGCTATGTGACAAAAAATAAAGCTTTCCGCCAAAAGATTCTTGTGTTTTCGGAAAATCCTGTGGAATTTTATCCGAAGGAAGAGGCGGTAGCCAATGGGCTTCCGTATCTTTTGGCGGTCTTTGATGCTACCTTGGAAAACGGACGGCTCAAAGCGTATCGTCAGATTGGCGAAAATGAATCTGCCGTGGGCGTGAAGCGCTATGCCTACGTGATTGCGGCAGGAAACAGCGGCTGGTATAACGGACAGGCTTATGTTGATACCATGTCGAATGAGGCAATGCAAAAATTTATTGATATTACTTATGAATCCTACAAGGATGCAGTAGGCGAAAGTTTCGGCGATGTTGTGCCCGCCATTTTCACGGATGAGCCGCAGGTTATGCGCAAATGCAGTCTTCCTTATGCCGAAGGGCATCATGACGGCTTAATGCCGTGGACAACGGATTTTAATGAAACGTATAAAGAAAAATACGGGGAAGACCTGATTTCAAAAATTCCCGAAATTTTCTGGGATTTGTCGGATGACCGTGTGTCCGTGGCAAGATATCACTATCACGATCACGTATGCGACCGCTTCACCAACGCCTTTGCCAAGCAGTGCGGTACATGGTGCCGTGAGCACGGCATTGCGCTCACCGGTCACATGATGGAAGAGCCGACCTTGGAGTCGCAGACCCATTCTTTGAGTGAAGCCATGCGTGCTTATGAATGGTTTGAAATTCCCGGCATTGATCTTTTGTGCAACAGCTTGGAGATTACAACGGCAAAGCAGTGCCAGTCAGCGGTGCATCAGTACGGCAGACAAGCTATGCTTTCGGAGCTGTATGGCGTGACCAACTGGGATTTTGATTTCCGCGGTCATAAATATCAGGGCGACTGGCAAGCGGCTTTGGGCGTGACGGTGCGTGTGCCGCATCTTTCCTGGGTTTCCATGAAGGGCTCGGCAAAGCGTGACTATCCGGCTTCCATTAACTATCAAGCCCCTTGGTACAAAGAGTATCACTATGTAGAAGACCATTTTGCAAGACTCAATACGGTGCTGACACGTGGTAAGCCGCAAGTCGATGTGGGCGTGATTCATCCCATTGAAAGCTTCTGGCTGTACTATGGTCCGCAGGATACGGGCTCGCAGATTCGTAAAGTAATGGAAGATAATTTTGCCAATATTTCCATGTGGCTTTGCGATGGCATGGTAGACTACGATTTCATCAGCGAAGCTCTGCTTCCAAAGCAGGTGAAGGATATCGATGACACGCTTGCGGTCGGCGAAATGAAGTATAAAACCATTCTTGTGCCGGCATGCAAGACACTCAGAAGAACCACATGGGAGATTTTAAAAGCCTTCCGGCAAAAAGGAGGAAAACTGATTTTTGCCGGAGAATGTCCGCAGTTTATCGATGCCGTGCCCTCGGAGGAAATTCGGGAGCTTTATGATGCGGCATGTCATGTGCCCTTTGACAGACTTTCCATTCTGGAAGCTTTAAAAGAAGAACGCACGGCAGAAATCTTAGACGGTGGCGGCCACACGGCAACGGGGTATCTGCACGCCCTTCGCCAAGACGGCGATGTGCGCTGGTTCTTCATGGCACACCATTCCTTGAAAACAGCAGGAGAAACAGAGCTTGTCCGTGCCATTGACGGTGCAAACAGCGAACAGCTGACATTGATTTTTAATGGCGAATATCAAGTGAAGCTTTATAACACCATAGACGGAAAAATTGAAAATATCGAATATGAAACCAAAAACGGAAAAACCTATGTATATAAAACCATGTTCCATCACGACAGCTTGCTTCTGCAGTTGACGGAGGGCACGGGTGCATACAAAAACGAAACCCAAAAAGAAACCATTGTGCAAACGATTCGGTTTTTGGATACCGTTCCCTATGCACGAGATGAAGAAAACGTAGTGCTTCTGGATATGGCAGAATACAAAGCAGATGACGGGGCATGGCAGGAAAAAGAAGAGCTTTTGAAGATTGACCAAGCGTTGCGTGCCACGTTCGGCTACCCCTTGGCAAACGGCAAGGAAGAACAGCCTTGGGTGATTCCCGATAGTAAGCCGGAGCATTATGTGACACTTCGGTTTTGCGTGAAGAGTGAAACGGAAGTTGAAAACGTGTGGATTGCCGGCGAAGAAGCCGAGTATATCAAGCTCAACGGCGAAGAAATTGCGCTTGTACCTGTCGGTTATTACACGGACAAAGCTATTTTGAAATATTCGGCAGGGAAGCTTCAAAAAGGCGAAAATATCATTGAAATCAAAACGCCCATCACGGGACGCATCGGACTGGAAAATTATTTCCTGTTGGGTGATTTTGATGTGCGTGTGCAAGGTAGCACGCAGACGGTTTGCCCCCAAAGCGAACATATCGGCTTTTCCGATATCACAAGCCAGGGCATGCCCTTCTACGGCGGCAATATCGTGTATAAAACAGAAATCAATGTGCCTGCTTCTACTTTGAAAATCTACGCCTATCGGTACCGCGGCGCTTTAATCAAGGTTTTTGTGGACGGAGAACCCGTAGGAAATATCGTCTATGCGCCGTATGTTCTCTTGGTAGATGTGGAAGAAGGCGCGCACACGGTGGAATTTAAGCTGTTCGGCAATCGTGTCAACACCTTCGGGCCCATTCACAACAGCGCACGCCATGTATGGGTAGGACCTGCCGCTTGGTATACAGGGGGCTACCAATGGTCATACGAATATGAGCCGAAGCCGACAGGAATAATCTCCTCACCGCGCATTGAAGTGATAAAAAAATAAAAAAATGTGAGGGAAATATAATTTTTCGGGCAATAGTAAAGTGAAAGAAGGGCGGTTGCGTGCAAGATAAAGAGCTGATCGCACTCATGAACGACGATCCGGGCAAAGGTCTTCGTGTTGCCATGGATTTGTATGGGGGTGCGGTAAAAACCATCATGTGTGCCTTTCTTGCAGGTTTTCCCGAAGAGGACATCGACGAAGCCGTTGCCGATTGTTTTGTGGCATTGTGGCAAACGGCAAAGCGATTTGATGCGAATAAGGGAACGCTGAAAAGTTTTATTTACGGCATTGCAAGAAACTGCGCCAAGCATAAATGCAGAAGTCTTCGCCGTCGTCGCATGGAGCAACCCATCGAGGAAGGCGTGAGCTTTGCTTCGCCCGAAAATGTGGAAGCAGAAGTTATAGAGAAAATGCAGGCAGGCATTTTGCTGGAAATGATCGAAGCACTTTCCGAGCCTGCGCGCAGTGTGTTTATCTTTCGATACATAGAACACAAAAGTGTTGCCGAAACAGCACAGCTCCTTCAAATTTCAGAGAAAAAGGTGGAAAATATTTTATACAGAGAACGTAAAAAATTAAAAAAAGCCTTTGAAGAGGGGAGGGGGATGCTGTGAAATCCTTTGATGAGATTTTGGAGAATTTGCCGCAGGAAAAAGAACTTTCGGCGGAAGAAAAAGAAAGAATCCTTTCGCTTGCCATGCAGAAAATCCGAAAGAAACCGAAAAATCGTCAAATGAAAATCCGATACGCCGCATCCATGCTCGCCGCCTGCTTGATTTTGGTCACGGTCATCACGATGCCCTATGCCACTCAAAAGAAAAATACGATGCAGGAAGCGGCAACGGAAAACAAGGCGCCGCAGGAAGCATTTTTTCTCACCGCCGATATGGAAGAGAAACCCGTGCAGGAAGACAATATGCAAGCCATGCGAACGGAATCTTATGATAGAGCCGAAGACAGCATAGCCCATACACAAGACACAGCTGAAAATATGGATAGTGTAGCACAAGAAAAATTTGATGTAGAAACATATGCTATGCCGCAAACGGAAGAAACCGTTCAAATGAACAGTGCGCTGTTGGATGATGTAGTGTTGGAAGAAGCAGCACCGGAAGCGGCAGAAGAATCGGAGGCAATGCCGGAGCGTGCACCATCGGCACCGAGCGTCAGTAGCGGTACAGGCGGAACAAGCAGTGCCGCAGAAAAAGTGCCGAAACTGCAAGAAGATTTGAAAGTGGAAACGGATAGCATGGCAGATGCAATCGCGGCACCCGAGCCGGATAGCATGTTTGCAGCGCCGGGCGTTGGTGGCGGTGGTGGAAGCAGTGCCGCAGGCGTGGTTGTGATTACAGATAATGAAAGCTATCGAAGCATACAACGTGTCAGTGGCGGAAAAGTGATATATGAAAACACACATAAACGCACCAACCGTGTGCTCAAGCTGGCGGATTTCTTTCCGACGGATATTGACTACAAAACCGAATTTTCCCTCACGGGAGAAGAGGCGTTCTATATCACACAAGATAATCATTTGGTGATTGTGTCTGCATCGGGAGAAAGAGATATCGGTGCGATTATTGATGGAAAAATACAGAAGTAGGAAAGGAAGAGGAAGAATGAAAAAGTTTTTATCTGTATGTTTGGTGCTGGTGATGCTGTTTGCCTATGCAGTTCCCATGGCGGCAGAAAAAGACACGAGCGAATTGGAACAGGTGTTGTCTTTGGTTCGTGCACGTATTGGAAGCACGGAGCAGTATGAAGAATTCCACAGCAGTGTAGACACCTACAGAGGAAGAACCGTCTATATGTTCAATTGGGAAACCAACACAGACGAAAATTATGCCCAAATGGAGGTCAGCACCACGCCCTCGGGCATCATTGAAAGCTATTACACCTACACGCGCACGGAAGAAAAAGAAAGCGGGAAACCTTCCATTCATCGTCCGTCCAAAGAGGAAGCACTCGTGGCGGCAAAGGGTCTCATTCACCGCTTGAATCCTGCGCTGGAAAATAATTTGATTGTTGAAAACGACAGCGAAACAGAGAGCCTTTTTGACGATGGCTTCAGCTTCCGTCTGCAAAGATATGAAAACGGCATTCCCGTGCAAGGCAACACCGGCTATGCCCGGGTGAGCCGCGATCTCACAACACTGCAAAGCTTTAATCTCACATGGAATGAAAATTTAACCTTCGATGACGAAAAAAGCGCAATTTCCCTTGAAACGGCGCAGGAGAGCTACAAAGAAAAGCTCGGTGTGTATCTGCATTATGTGTCTGATTACGAAAACGGAGAGCAAATCGTAGTTCCCGTATACAGCCTGAATAAGACGGGCAATGTGTATATCCATGCATTGACAGGGGAAACTGTCAGCCCCATTTTGCGCTCTTCCAACGTGCAGTTTAATGCTGCCATGAAAGAAGAAATGACAACGGATTCTGCCGCAGGTGCGTTAAGACAAGATTTTTCCGAAGCGGAGCTGAAAAACATCCAAGAGGTATCAGGACTGATCAGCGAAACGGACATGGAAGAAACCTTGCGCGGTATAGAAACGCTCGGCATCGGCAAAAGCTACATAAAAAATAGCCACGCCTTAAATCACAACGGCAAGGATGAATATTTCTATCGGTTCTCGTTTTCTTCCAAAGAGCCCACCGGCGAAATCAATGTGACGGTCAATGCCAAAACGGGGGCACTTATGAATTACTACCGCTATGCCAATGACTACAACAAAGAGGACACCGTCACAGCAGAGCAAACGAAAGCCTTGGCACAAGAAGCCGCCAAAGCCTTGACCGATGAAAGATTTTCGGAATATCAACTGACCGAAACACAGGAAGGGGCAACCTATGTGCGCCATGCCAACGGCATCCCCTTCGAAGAAAACAGCATCCATGTCGGCATCAACAAAAAAGACGGAAAATTAGACCGCTACACCATCAGCTACACGGACGTGGAATTTCCGCCACTTGACGGCATTGTGACTATGGATGAAGCGGCAAATGCTATGTTTGATTTGGGCGGTTACGCGCTTGTTTTTATCCCTGCTCTTTCCGATGCGGAAAAAACGGCGGCAGATTTGGGCACCTTGGTGTATGCCTTTTTAGATAATACCAATCCCCATATCAAAGCGGCAACAGGCACACTTCTCTACGAAAACGAAACCAATGTTTTGCCGACCTACACGGATATTGCCGGTCATTATGCGGAAGAAGCGATCCGCACACTGGCACGCTTTGGCGTAGGCTTCAAGGAAGAAACCCTTCGCCCCGATGATATCATCACTCAAAAGGAATTTATGGCACTACTCATGACGGTATTCGGCTCTTATGGTGGAGGCGTGATTTTAAGCGAAAGCATGGACTACGAAAGCTACTACCGTGTGGCAAAAAATCGCTCTATTGTTTATTCGGATGAAGTGGCAGAGGATGCACCGCTCACCCGTGAAAAAGCGGCTGTGTTTATTGTTCGAAGCTTGGGCTACGGCGAGGTTGCAGATCTTCCCGGCATCTATGCTTCTCCTTTCGTAGACGTCACGGAAAATATCGGTGCCATCAGCATTTTATATGCCATGCACATCATGAACGGTGACGGCATGGGCTGTTTTTATCCTTATGAAGAAATGACCCGTGCACAGGCGCTGACATTAATTTATAATTATTTAGCCAACTAAAAAAGAAAGGACAGGACTGCCGAAGCTTCGGCAGTCCGTTTTTCGTATGCAGTATTATTGTTTAAATACATATCTAAAAGAGCAATTTGGCGGCAAAGTATATAAGGTGGCATTAGACGGCGGCATGACCTGTCCCAATCGGGACGGGAACATAGACACAAGAGGCTGTGTTTTCTGCGCCGGTGGGAGCGGAAGCTTTGCGCAGCAAAAAAATTCTTCTGTTGCCGTGCAGATTGAAAATGCAAAAAAGCAGATAGAAAAGAAAGCAAAAGATGCGCGGCTCATTGCTTATTTTCAAAGCTACACCAACACCTATGCCCCTGTAGATTATTTGAAAAAGCTTTTTACGGAAGCTATTTTGCATCCCGATGTGGTCGCACTTTCCATCGGCACACGCCCTGACTGTCTGCCGCCCGAGGTTTTGGCACTTTTAGCGGAATTAAACGAAATCAAGCCTGTGTGGGTTGAGCTGGGACTGCAGACCATACATCCAAAAACTGCCGCCTACATTCGCCGCGGCTATCCGTTATCTGTGTATGACCGTGCCGTGAAAGACCTCAAAGCCATCAGTGTTCATGTGGTCGTGCATATGATTTTGGGCTTGCCGGGAGAAACGGAAGAAATGATGGTGCAAACGGCACGCTACATTGGAGAATCCGGCGCCGACGGCATCAAGCTTCAGCTTCTGCATGTGCTTTCGGGCACGGATCTTTTCAAGGACTACAAAGAAGGAAAGTTTGAAGTGCTGTCCGAAGAAGCCTACTTTTCCTGCCTTGCCGCCTGCCTTGCGGTGCTTCCTAAAACCATGGTGATCCACAGGCTGACGGGGGACGGGGATAAAAAGCTTTTGGTTGCGCCTTTGTGGAGCGGCAACAAAAAACAGGTGCTGGCAGATTGGAATCGCTATATGGATACGCACAATGTACGGCAGGGAAGCTCTCTTGAATAAATGGACATCAAGTGTTGACAAAGCCTTTAAAGGCATGCTATAATCTCACGAAAACGACAACAAGTGGCAAGGAGGCACACGATGAAACTGACCATAGGAAAAGAAATTTTGATATGTCAAGGCATGCGACCGGAAGAGCGCTTGTGGGGGCCGTATCAGTTCCCGCTCCCGTATCGTTTGGAAGATCGTATTTTAGTTGCCGTTCATGTGGAGGAAGATACAATCGAGCATTTTGGCTTGCCCTGGCGCTGGTTTGAAAGCCGAGATGATGGCGAAAGCTGGACAGAGGTAGACCCTTCCGTTGCCGCACAGTGCGGACTTTTATTGCCCAATGGCGACAGACTCTATTTCCCCTTCGAATCCGGCTATAGTATTAAAGATCAATACACCTTTCCCCCACAGGAAATGCTGACTCCCGGTTATGACTTTACCAAGCAGGCAGAAGAAGGGACGATGCCCTTTCCCGACGGCATGACCGGGTGGTGGTGCGGTGCTACGATTCGTGCCTACAACGCCGACCGTCTTCCGTCGAGCCTTGCCAAAAAGGAGTGGTCGGCAAAGCGAATTCCTGCCGGCGAAACGGAAGCCATCGACGTAAAAGTGCCTGTGGATTGGCCTTATCTTACCCGAGTGGTTTTTAATCATGACTGCGTGATCAAGCCGATTTTTCCGCGCGGCACGCCAAAGCTGGGCCCGGACGGCGCCATCTGGATTGGCACTTATTCCGGAGAGGGGCATTTGAACCCGGAGAACGGGCAGTACAGCCCCTATTATTCCGCAGAACTGTTCCGTTCTGTAGATAACGGGCACAGCTTCTATCAGCATGCGCATATGGAATACCCGGCAGACGGCAAGGAATTTCCGTATCTCAGCGGCGGCTTCAGTGACAGTGATTTTGCATGGATGCCGGATGGCTCGATGGTTTGGTTCTTCCGCACGGCATGGTACGCTTCCACCGGTTGGGAGTGGGCACCTATGTATATGTCGCGTTCTACGGATGATGGCAAAACCTGGTCAAAACCCGAAAAATTTGCATTTACCGGTATTTTGCCACGGCTTTGCCCTTTAAAATGCGGCACAACGCTGCTTTGCTATGCAAGACCGGGTATCTTCATCCAAGCCAGCTGCAACGACAGCGGTACGGCATGGAGCGAGCCTGTGGAAGTCATGACACCGAATGACCGCAGTCATCTTGCCAATATTCCGATTGATCAGCCGAAGTTCCACGAATGGGACGGCGCTTGCAACAATCCGGAGCTGATTGCCCTTGATGATCGCACGGCGCTTTTGGTCTACAGCGACTTTTATTATCCGGACGCAGAAGGGGTCAAGCGTAAATCCATTCTGTGCCGCAAAATTACCGTGGAAGACTGATTTTTAGCGAATCCTTAAAATAAAGAGAACCGCTCTGTAAGCCTTTGGTTTACAGAGCGGTTCTTCTGTTTTTAAGAACTATTCAAATTTAGTTAAGTTTGCTACCATGCTTCAACGTGATACCTTTTGTACAAACTTTATGTGTCGTGCGGTAAATCCTTATGTAGTATGGGCTTGTGATGTTTTGCATAGTTGATAAAATGAATGTTTTTGAATGAATTTCAGCCACTCAATCAGGAATGTAATCAACTTTTTTGATTGAGTGGCTGAGTTGTGATTATTTCACATTTGTAATCGGTCTCAGACTAATCATACATTCCCAAATCATACGTTCATAGTTAGAATGCACCTTTTTAATATCCTATGCTTTAAGCTTAGGTGGGTTTCTGATATTATTTAATTTCTATAAATTCAGGAACACCTAAAGGTTTGATTGTCTCCAAACCACTCCATACAAACACTTTAGCAAGTTTTGACTTTGTTAATGACGGAATTGTTAAAGTATAACGCGAATCTCCATCACATTCTGCTGCTATTAATTTTTCAAGTTTTCCATTTTCATCAACTACTGAAATAAAGATAGTAGCATCAGACATATCTCCTTCAAAATCTACATAGAAGCGAGTATAGTTTGCTCCGATTTTAGTTGTAGTAGTTGTTAATGGTGCTACCGCCTTGATTATACTAATATCAAAGGTTGCCTCAAATCCGTTGTAAGCAAGTGTTAAGGTTTGCTTTTCGCAAAGCTCAGAGCTGTCAAAGCCTGTTACAGTCATAGTGTTTACATCATACGGAAGCTCTGAAGTGTCGCCACCGTTGTATTTCACTACTACAGTTACAAACTGAGTGTCAAACTCTTCATTTTGCATATAAGCCAATCTTGAATTTTTAACACTGATGCTTTCAATAGCCTTTTCCATAACCGTCACAACAAATTGAGCTGTTTTGTTACCATAAGTTACAGTAATTGTTTGTTCTCCTGCAACTGTACTGTCATAACCTTCAATGGTATAACCTTCTTCAATAACAACAGACTTATCGCCAGAGAACAATGCAGTAACTACCATTCCGTTTAGGTCAAGCGGTTGACCTGTATAATATTCTAATTTAGTCGGAGGCG
>JAFPCL010000115.1 GCA_017390225.1 Clostridia bacterium | reverse complement strand
GATTATGGATATAAAAAATTGTTTCCTAATAACGGACACAAATTTTGGACGTTACAGAGCACACAAAAGCGGAAAGACAAAAAATAAGGACAACCCCTCAGTCACTTCGTGACAGCTCCCCTTACACAGGGGAGCCGAGGGCGTGTCGATGCGGTTTGCTGTGTATTAAATTTTCGATATTTTATTTGGATGATTGTTTTTTAAAGGATACATACGGAAGGAAACTCACTATGTGCGTTTTTCTTTTGATTCGATTTGCAATCATTTGCAGATTGGGAGAATTTATCCGTGCTTTGCACGAGATAAAGGTTAAAGAAGATGTTTTTTAAACAACCCCTCCGTAGGGCGTGCCGACCCCGGCACGCCGTGTATTAAATTTTCGATATCTCGTGGGGAACATTCCATAAAATCAAAGCTTTGCGACAGCAAAGCAACCTGAACTCCACACTCCACACTCCACACTCCCCCCTCCCCACTTCACACTCTGCACTAAAAAAGCAGACAGCTTGTGCTGTCTGCGAAACGTCGATGTATTATGATAATTTTAAAATTTTCTTTGCATTGGTTTCATAGATTTTTTCTTTTTCGCTTTCCGAAAAGCCTATGGCTTCCACGAGCTTTTGGGACTGCTTTGGGGACTGCCAGGGGGCGTCGGAGGCGAACAGGAGCTTATCGGGGGTATGTTTTCTTGCAATGGCTTCTGCTAAAGGCAGAGGCATGATGCCGTGTCCCATGGAAGTGTCGATGTAGATATCCGTGCCGCATAGGGTATGAAGTACATCTTCCCAGTACATATAGGCACCCCAGTGGGCGGCAATGACGGGAACCGTCAAGTAATCCAAAATGCGAAGAAGGCGCTGTGGTGTGCAGTGGTAAGGGGGCATATAGCTGATATCGCCGCCTGCATGGAACAAAACGGGAAGATTAAGCTCGGAAATTTTTTTGTATAGCGGAATCATTTTTTCATCATCCACAAAAAACTTCTGAAATTCGGGATGAAACTTCACTCCCTTGAGCCTAAGTTCTCGGATACGTTCGAGTTCCTCTATGGCATCGGGGGCATCGGGATGCACCGAACCGAAGGAGAAAACCGTGTCACTTTGGATGCTTGCCGCAAAGTTATTGACGGCCTGCATTTGTTTCGGATTGGTGGCAATATGCTGCACAACAAAA
Source organism: Clostridia bacterium (assembly GCA_017390225.1). Taxonomy (GTDB): domain Bacteria; phylum Bacillota; class Clostridia; order CAKSNL01; family HGM11501; genus RGIG1017. The sequence continues at coordinate 1,210 of JAFPCL010000115.1, read as the reverse complement.
CGATCGACACCGCAAGCTTTTTCCAATGCACAAAGACCGGATAAAGTGCCGTCGGTGTGGGCATGGATGTCGGCAGAGGTTTTTTTGAGAGATAAAAGCGCACGTTCTGCGATTTTGTCGGGGAAACAATGGGTATGAAAGTCGATCATGGGAAGCCTTCTTTCTTATAGCCCTTTCAAGGCGCATATGGGTGCCCAATTTATTCGGGTTTATAGGATAGGGAACAGTTCATGGAGGGCACGAAGCTGCTTTAAATCGTCGCACAATTGGGCGTGAATCATGCCTTCGGTGTATCGCAGGGTGGCGGCTATGGTGCTTTTTGGCACATCAAAAGAAAATAGAGGCTTTTGAAGCTCTGTGTCGGTCATAAGAAGCAAGCTGTGCGCCGCTCTGTCCAGCACGAAGCCGCCGCATCGAATACAGGTGACACCGCCCAATGCCGGACGAAATCGCACTAAGTCTTCACGGCTTCCGCATTTCACGCAGGACGTAAGATCGGCACAAACGCCGCTCAGGCGCAGAACACCGATTTCATAGCCCAAGCGCACGGCATCGGGATCACGGTCGGTTTTGGCAAGAAAATGCAGGGCATTGAGGGTGAGTCGCAGAAGCTCCGGCATGGGTTCTTCCTCCGGTGCAATTTTTTCGCAAAGCTCTAAAAAAAACATGCCCGTTTGCATAGCGTGCAGGGATTTATTGATGTTATCAAAAAACGCCAGTGGCGTGAATTCCATCAAAGAATATCTGCCGTCACGGGTGACCTTCAGTACGAATTCACCGTAGCGGTAGGGACTGCCGACTGCATGATTTTTATTTTTAAACGAGCGGACGCCCGGGGCGGAAACGGCAATCTTGCCGTGGGTTTGTGTCAGCACCGTCAACATCTGATGGGCTTCCCGATAAGCCGCCACGCGAATGACCAACCCTAAGGTTTTGATCGGTTCCATGCTTTGGTGTCAGCTCCTTTGCAGCTTCTGTTTTGTAGGCTAAATAATCGGAAATTTTTCCGGATTTTTCAAATTGATTCCATAAATTCATTCTTTAACACCTCGGGATTAGTGTGTGGAAAGAATGAAAAAAGTAGAAGTGGAAAAATATGTTTTTCGTATAAATAGAATATAGGATAGCGAAGATTTTGGGGGAAGGCACGACACATGGGTCGTGCCGTACAGGAAATGACGGAGTCATTTCCCTGTGGGAGATTTAGGGG
>JAFPCL010000010.1 GCA_017390225.1 Clostridia bacterium | reverse complement strand
GCTCTTGACGAGGCGGCCAATGCAAAATACAAAAATCCTTTTATGCTGGATCAATATGTGCGTGAGCTTACGTCGGACAAAACCAAAAGGTTTTATGTATTTATCGATGAAGTACAGCTTGTGATAGAAATGCAAAATCCGTATATAGACGGCGTGGAAGACAAAATAGGTTTTGTTCCCGTGCTGTTGGGACTTATGCGACTCAAAAATGTTGATTTGTATGTAACCGGAAGCAACTCCAAAATGCTGTCTACCGATATTTTAACGGAGTTCAAAGATCGCGGGGATGAAGTGAAAGTAAATCCCTTGAGCTTCAAGGAGTTTTACGATGCATATGAGGGGGATAAGCACAGGGCATGGCAGGAGTATTTTACCTACGGCGGAATGCCTTTTGTAGTATCCAAAAAAACACCGGAAGAAAAGAGCAAATATCTAAAGGAGTTATTTACAAAGACGTATATTACCGATGTGATTGAAAGAAATAAAATAAACAATGACAAAGATATTCTTGAGGATCTTTTGAATATCCTTTCTTCTGCCATAGGGTCGCTTACGAATCCGAGCAAATTATCAAAGACCTTTCAAAGTGTGAAGAATATCCATATCAGTTCTTCCACAATATCGAAATATATTGATTATTTTACGGAAGCTTATATCGTAAATAAAGCCGAAAGATATGATATCAAAGGCAAAAAGTATATGGGAACGCCGCTTAAATATTATTTTACCGATGTGGGGCTTCGCAATGCACGACTGAATTTCAGACAGATGGAAGAAAATCATATTATGGAAAATATTATATACAATGAGCTTATGAGTCGTGGATTTAATGTTGATGTGGGTGTGGTTGAATACAACCATAAAGATGAAAAAGGAAAAAAAATACGTTCTCAGCTTGAAGTAGATTTTGTTGTAAACAGCGGAAGCAACCGTTATTATATTCAGTCTGCGTTATCTGTTGCCGATGAGGAAAAGAGACAGCAGGAGATAAACTCACTTAAAAGAGTCGCCGATTCGTTTAAGAAAATTGTTGTCGTCAAAGATGCAATTATTCCATGGTACGATGAGGATGGTATATTTTATATTGGGATAGAGCAATTTTTGTTGGATGAAAACAGCATCCATATGTAATCACCAAACGATTTTATTTTTGAAGAAATTGACTTTACAAAGATTTTACATTACCTCTACCGAAACACACAAAACAAAAGAACCTTTTTTCACAAAAAAACGTGAAAGAAGGTTCTTTTTTACAGATGATTTTTCTCAAAACGAGAGATTAAAGGGTTTCCTTCGGTGTTGCTTTGATAATTTTGCTCTTGCCGGCATACCGCACTTCGATTTCTATGGGTTCATTGCAGTAGGCAGTGATCACAGGCTCTTCCTCTGTGCTTTCTCTTTTTTCACAAAGGAGGTCAAGAGAAGCTTTTCCCAAGGGGTAATTTTCCACGCCGTGCTTTTCCGTTAAGCGGATATCCCATACGATGCGATGTTCTCTGGCAGAGGGGCGAATGCCGAAAACGTATTCAAACAGGATGCTGATGGGGAACAGACCGGACCAGCCCACAAAATCCGATTTGGAAAGGCTTCCTTTTGCCGCCTTTTCGGGGGCATAGTTTTCGTACAGAGTAGCATCCTTCCGGAAAACTTCCACCACATTTTCAACGCAGTTTTTGGCAATATCGTAGGTAAGGTCATGGAAGCCGTTCTTTTCCAGCCCTTTTAATACCATGTAATTTGTCGGTGCCCAAATACTGCCGCACCAATAGTCGCCGCCTTCATTGTAGGCAGGGTGGTCTGCCGAAAGAGTGGGCACGCGGCAGGGGCGTTTGAATTCCGCTTCGTTGTCAAGGTGGGCAACAAAGCGGTCGATTTTATCCTGTGGCACAATGTCTGCCAGAAGCGCCCAATAGGCACCCACGGTTTTCACTTGGTTGCGTGCATTGTTTTTCCATAAATCATAATAAAAGGCATCTTTTTCGCACCAAAGCTTTTCATTGATAACGGCAGTTAAATGCGAAACTTCGGCTTGAAGTTCTTTGATTTCGGCATCCTCGGCACGACCGATTATTTCTGCAATCTGTATCAGAATCTTGGCGGAGATTACCTGTTGAATACAGGCATCTGCCCATACCATATGGCCATGGGAAAAGCTGACATCATAGCCCTCCTGAAGACGCGGCTGATTATCCATGCCGCATCCCCAGCCCGTGGTCCAATACGTTCCGTCACGCCAGGTTCTGTGCTCTTTGAGCCATAAATGATAGGCAAGAAGCGGATCAAAAATCATGGAAAGACGCTCTATATCGCCCGTTTGGCAATAATGCTCCCACTCCGACCAGCCGAGAATATTCGGGCCTGTTCCGGAAGGGTCGTGTCTGGAAAAATGCTCGGAGAGCATGCTTTCGCACAATTCACGGCAAATAAAGCCGTCCTTATGCTGATGGGAATAGAAATTATCCAGTGTTTTCTGGAAATTAAAAGCATGAGCGCCGTATTTACCAAACATCACGATAAACGAAGAATCCCACATAAAAAGATACCCGTTAAAGGCGGTGTCGATATAGTTGGAAACAAAACGAGAGTCGTTGTTTGCTTTTTTGAGATTGGAAAAGGCGGTGCGCCAAGCAAAATCATAGCACGCCACTACATCGTCTCGCCCCTCCCAAACAGGCGACGGCAACAAAGGCTTTGCCTCTTCATATGTCGGAAGCGGCGCATTTTCTGCCGCCATGGTTAAAAACTTGTTGTTTTCGACCAAAGGGGAGGGTGTGTATGTCATATCTTGATTGATGAGAAAATTTGTCATAACAGAGTCCTTTCTGTTTTTTTATTATCATATAGCAAAATCAATGCTTTGTCAATAAAAAAACCGCCACACTTGTGACGGCTTATATAAAATTTTTACTGATTCTCAACAAACTTTTTTATCGCCGCAAAGGATGTTTCGCTCAGGTGATGCTCAATCTTGCAGGCATCTTCTTCGGCAATGGTTTCATCCACGCCCAAAAGCACAAGGCATCGGGTGAGAATCGTGTGCCGCTCAAACATACTTTCGGCGATTTGCTTGCCGATGTCCGTGAGAAGCAAATGACCGCTTCCGTCCACGGTGATATAGCCGCCGGATTTTAAAAGACTCACGGCACGGCTGATGCTGGGCTTGGAAAAGCCCATATATTCCGCAACGTCCAAAGAGCGCACCGCACCCATGGCTTTCGTTAAGCGGTAGATTGTTTCCAAATACATTTCTCCGGATTCTTGCAGATGCATGAAACCCCTTCTTTCTTATGTGAAAATATATTGCAGTTCTTGTGCGGTAAAAGTAATGTCCGCCGCCGTTAAAGACGACAAAAGCTGGCTTTCGGATTTACAGCCCAAAATGGGAAGCACGGGAAAATCGGTGATGGATGTGAGCGCCACCGTGCCTGCGGCGCCGACGGAAATGCCGTGGGTTTTGGCAACATCTGCAAGGCGCAAAAACCGCTGTCTGCTGATGTCGTTATCAAAACGAAAGCTTGCTTTTTCCGAAAGCGGCAAGCTCTTTTCTAATTTGAAGAAATAGCCTTTTGCCTGTGAGGAAAAGGAAAACACGGGCATATGGCTTGTTTGATAAAAAGAAAACTCGGCTTCATTCATGACCACCAAGGTAGAATCGATATTTTCCCGATTGGGATGCGCCGTGGTAAACTGAATCTGGGAAGCGACGGCTTCGGGAAGACCATGCGCACGTGCATAATCGTTAAAAGCCTGTATGCGCGCACCCGTCCAGTTGGAAAGCCCAATCATTTTCGTTTTGCCCTCTCGGACAAATGCGGCGCAAATCTCGCAAAGCACGCCCACGGGGATGGCTTCGTTATCTCGATGCAGCCAGTAAATATCCACATGGTCGACCGAAAGCGCACGAAGGCTTTCTTCTATATCGTGCCGCAGTTCTTCCTCCGAAAGGCGGCTGATTTCCATGTGCCCTGCCGGGGGAAAGCCTCCTTTGGTGGACAAAAATACCTGATCTCTTTTTCCTGTATTTTTCAGCCAAGCCCCGATGCAGGCTTCGCTGAGCCCACCGCAATAAGACCGCGCCGTGTCAATCACGGTGCCGCCGTGTTCTACATAGATATCCAAAAGCCGATGGCAAGAAGAGTCATCCAAAACAACCCCGTACCCGTCGGTTCCCAAAACCAAACGGCTGACAGGGATATCATTGATCGCTGTATATTGCATAAGCTATACTCCTTTGTGCGTTTATTATAAACGAAAAAAATTGTTTTGGCAAGGGGTTTTGAAATTTTTATAAAAACACAAAGTGAACAGATTTGCCGGATGGATAAAATCGTGTTGAAAAATGAGGAAAATTGTAAAATGCTGTAGAAACTTGACAGAAAACATATAGGAAATAATTATAGAACAAAAATATTGACAAATTGGAAATTATGTGATATTGTAAATAAAGAAAACGGCAAAAGATATTTTGCCGAAAGAAAGGATGAACGAAATGAAAAAATGGATTTCTTATGTTCTCGTTTTCTGCATGCTGGTGGCATTTATGCCTGCATATGCAGAAGAAGCGGAAGGCTTTATGCCGCTCGTCGAGAAAAGTCCCGTGAATCATTCTGTTGTGGTAAAAACAGAGGATGAAAAAGCGGCAATGGCGGCGCATACGCGGGAGATACTGGCACAGAAGCTGGAGGAAGACACGGAAGCCTTGACCTATAGCACGGTGCAAAGCAGGGGATCGCAAACGACGACCTATGCTTTGCGCGGTTCGAGCAGCTTGTCTAATTCCATTATCGGAGAAAATTTATCATCCGGATTCTCACATACGGTTTATTTGCGCCCGGATGGCACCGTTGTGACATGGGGTGCTTATGCATATGAAGAATATTTATTTGCTGCCATGGATTGGTGCTTCACACCCACGCCCGTGGAAGGCTTGACCCATGTGGTTTCCGTTGCCGCCGGCGGCGCTCACAGCTTGGCGCTTCGCGCCGACGGTACGGTTTGGGCTTGGGGCGGTAATGTCTACGGCGAGCTTGGCAACAATACCACCACAGACAGTGAAGTGCCCGTGCAGGTATCGGGTTTATCGGGCGTGGTTGCCATTGCGGCAGGCACCTATCACAGTGTGGCACTCAAAGCCGACGGTACGGTTTGGGCATGGGGCAATAACAGTTATGGTCAACTTGGAACATCGGCGACTGCTACGGAAATCAACAGCACGCCCGCCCAGGTCTTGGGCGTGGGCGGTAACGGCTATTTAACGGGCATCGTCAATATTGCCGCCTATGAAAACAACACCGCCGCCATCACAGCAAGCGGCGAAGTGCTTGCCTGGGGATTTAATCTTATGGGATACTTGAACACTTCTCAAACCGCCTCTGCCGTTTTGGCACCCGCCGTGGTTTTGGATGAAACCGATAGCGGACCCATGACGGATATCACCGCCTTGGCAATCGGTGAATACAAGCTTTTGGCAACCAAAGCAGACGGAAGCGTGGTTTGGTGGGGGTATGGCATTTTACAGCCACAAACCGTCATCGGCATAGAAAATATAGTTTCCGTTGCCGCAGGGCAATCTCATTTTATTGCCATCGACAGCACCGGCACAGCATATTCTTGGGGTAGCAACGGCAATGGAGAATTAGGGAGCAACGGGACAAGCAGTACACCGGCGGCAATCGATGTCTCCTATCCCGTGGTTCATGCCGCGGCAGGAGATAATCACACGACGTTGCTGCTCTCTAACGGAAAGCTTATGTCCGTGGGTTGTAACCGCTACGGACAATTAGGTATAGGTAGCGGCTGCTATGCGTACCGCGAGCCGGTACTTCTCTCGGGCTTGGAGAATATAGAAAAGGTCTTTGCCGGGGAGTTTGATGCCTATGCCTTGGAAGGTAACGGCACTTTGTGGGAATGGTCGGAGACAGAGCCTTATCCGCAAATTTCCCATCTGCTTGATGGTACCGACAAGCTTCTTTCGGATATGGTGCGAACAGATTATTTTACGCTGCTTCTTATGACCGATGGCTCTGTTTATGCCATGGGGGATAACGCCTATGGACAGTTGGGTAACGGAACAACCGATGACAGCGACATTTTGGTGCAAGTGAAAGATAGCACAGGTACAGGATTTCTGTCTAATATCATTGCTATCGCCGCAGGGGATTACCATGCCATGGCACTCACAGACGGTGGCTTGGTCTACACTTGGGGCAGAAACCATAAAGGACAGCTGGGCAACAATACCACAACCAATCAAAGCCTTCCCGTGCAGGTGCAAGAGCTCGGCGGCATTGCCGAAATCGCCGCCGGCGGCAATTGCAGCTTGGCACGCACGGAAACCGGCAATGTTTATGCTTGGGGCAACGGCGGTAATTATCAATTGGGCAATGGAACAACGGCAAACGCCATGCTGCCAATGCAGATTACGGGATTGAGTGGTATCGTGTCTGTCTGCGCCAATTCCACGACCTGTCACGCATTGGATAACACAGGCAAGGTTTATGGTTGGGGCAAAATCACCACCTACTCTCTGGGTTCGGAAGAAATCAAACAAACACCCACCGTGGTATTTGAAAACACGGATGTAAACAAAATCTACAGCACATATTACACAACAATTGCCCAAACCAATGACGGCAGATTGTATTATTGTGGTTTCCGGGATACTTCCTATGAGCAACCGACATTTGCGCTGTTGACGGAAGCAGATGGTTTTTCTCATGTGAGCGGCTTTTATATGTATCTTTTGCTGACCGATACCGCAGGCAAGACTTACGGCTTGGGATTTGACGGCGTGTTCGGTAACGGCATTGGGACAAGCGTGACAGAGTGGAAAAGCACCTATATGCCTACCGCGGATATTCTGGATATCTACACGCCGCGTAATATTTCTGGCGGCACAAATTCTCGTCTGTTTGCCCTTTTGTCCGACGGAACCGTGTGGGGATCGGGAAGCAACAACAGCGGTGCTTTGGGAAATAACAGCACGGAAAATACCTCGACTGCCGTGCAAGCTATGCAGGGAGAAGAGGCTTTGTCGGATGTGATCGCCTTAGCCCCCGGGGCAAATCATGTTTTGGCGCTGAAAGCAGACGGCTCAGTTTGGGCGTTCGGCAACAACACAAACGGTCAGTTGGGTGATGGAACGACAACGAACCGACCGGTCGCCGTGCAAGTGAAAAAGAGCGAAAGCGAAAATGATTGGTTACAGAACATAACGGCGGTTGCCGCAAGCGGTTCTTACAGCATGGCACTTACCGCCGACGGCAAGGTATATGCTTGGGGTGCAGGCGCAAGCGGACAGTTAGGAAACGGCACGACCATGAACAGTAGCTATCCGTCCTTGGTCACCTTGGACGGAACCACGCCGCTTTCCGATATTGTGGAAATCTCCGCCGGCTATTCTTCTGCCTATGCCCGCACTGCAAGCGGTACCGTGTATGCCTGGGGAAATAATGCAAGCGGACAATTGGGCAATGCCACCACGACAAACAGCATTTATCCCACGCTGATGCAAACCGCAAACGGAACGGCTACCGGCATCACCGCCATTTCCGCCGGCTATGCTCATGTGCTTTTAAAAACCCAAAACGGCGGCGTACTGGCGGCAGGCGAAAACGCAAGAGGTCAGCTGGGCATCGGCACCACCACGGACAGTGCCGTACTCACGCCTGTACTTGCTTCCGAGGGCGTTGTGCTCTCCGGCGTAAAAGCCATCGAAGCCGGTGCACAGAATAGCTTTGTGATTTTGGAAGACAGCACGCTTTACGGCTTTGGCTATGGCACACCTTTTTTAATTAATCATACTGCGGGCAATAAGCTGTATCCCACCCCGGCAACCCTGAACACAGATGGCGATACTGTCAACAACGTTGTGCAGATTGCCGCAAGCAATTTGTTCACCGTGTATAAAACCGCCGACGGTGCCGTGATGGCACGAGGTATCAATAACGGTGCGTTTGGCAACGGCAGAAGTGGTCAAACGGCGGGAAGTCCGGTAGAGATTTTAAACAGCGGGATTATCTATGATGACTATGCCGATACCGCAGAGGAAGCTACGGAGATTTCCCTGAATCAAACCATGCAAGGCGAAATTCAATATGCAGATGACACCGACTGGCTGAAATTTACTGCCCCCATCAGTGAAAGCTTCGCTTTCTTGCCCGGCGGCAATGTGGCACTTTCTGTTTTCGACAGCAATATGCAGCCCGTGACAACAACGAGCGGCAATATCTATGCTTTAACCGGCGGTAGTGTATATTATATCCGCATCACGGGAGAAACAGGCACTGCCTATGCCCTTTCCGTCAAGCAAAACAACGCCGCATATGCCACGACCTACACCCTGTCTGCACAGGAGGGCGAGCAGTATTATATTCTCTTAAGCGCAAACAACATGGCACCCCATAGCATCACCGCCTTCTCCGTCCGCTACGACGAAGATGCGCTTGCACTTTCCGATGCATCGGCACTCACTTACGAAAAGGAAACCACTCCGGGTGCTATCTCCGGCACGGATGTTTCCGTCACCTATATAGAAGACGGCATCATCCAATATGCCATCCAAAACCCCGAAAGCTTGTATGCAAGCGGCACACTCAATATTATTGGGTTTAGGGCATTGGCTTCGGGAAATACAGAAGTATATTTGACAGTTCAGGAATAGGAGGGTTCGT
>JAFPCL010000114.1 GCA_017390225.1 Clostridia bacterium | reverse complement strand
CTGACCCATACGGGTAATTTTAAACGCTGTTTTCTTGATGGTTTCCGCGACCACGGAGAAGCTTTCGCCGCGCACCTTTTCCAAAGCACACTTGACAACCCCGGGGCCGGAAACGCCGACATTGATTTCACAATCCGGCTCGCCCACGCCGTGGAATGCGCCTGCCATGAAGGGGTTGTCCTCTACGGCATTGGCAAATACCACGAGCTTGGCACAGCCGAATCCGTCCGGGGTGATTTCTGCCGTCTGTTTGATAATTTCGCCCATTTTCTTCACGGCATCCATGTTGAGACCTGCACGGGTAGTGCCGATATTCACCGAAGAGCAGACCACATCGGTTGTCGCAAGGGCTTCGGGGATGGCTTCAATCATTTCCATTTCCCGCGGCGTTGCCCCTTTATGCACCAATGCGGAAAAACCACCGATGAAATTCACGCCCACGGTCTTTGCCGCTCTGTCCATGGTTTGTGCCAAAAGCGGATAATTTCCGCAGGATGCGCCCACCAAGGACATGGGCGTGACGGAAATACGCTTATTGATAATCGGAATCCCGAACTCTTTTTCAATAGCTTCTGCCGTTGCACATAAATGCTCGGCTTTTTTTGTGATTTTATCGTATACCCTTTCTGCCGTCAGTTGGGCATCGGGCGACACGCAGTCCAAAAGCGAAATCCCCATGGTGACCGTGCGGATATCCAGATGCTCCGAGCGGATCATGTCCAGAGTTTCGCTGACCTCTTTGAGTGATAACATGAAAAAACCTCGCCTTCTTCTTAAATTCTGTGCATGGCATCAAAAATCTCTTCTCGATGCATTTTAATTTCCACGCCCAAATCTTTGCCTGCCTGTTCGGTGCGGCGCACAAGCTCATCGAAAGCGACCGTGATATTTTCTACATCCACAAACATCATCATGGTGAAAATACCACGACGGGTCGTTTGCGAAATATCAATAATGTTGGCATTGGCGTCTGCCATTTCGTTACTGATTCGTGCGATGATTCCCACACGGTCTTTTCCTACGATAGATACAATTGCATTCATTTTTTCTGTTCCCCTTTCAGATTCTTATGTATAAATACTCTGGTTTGCCCGTCATACGGAAAGAATGCCGCACGGACGGTTTGTCCTGTTTTTTTGTGTTCTCTTTCTTTTTCTTTATCCCAAAGTGGCGGTATGCCGTCGGGCAATTGCGCCTTTGGATCATGGGTTAAGCAATCCAATTTCACCACATGGGCGGCTTTTTCTTCCGTGCCCTTTTGCCGCAGAATGTCATACAAAAGCGTGTATATCGCCTTTTGTCCGGCAGGGAGCGGATGCTCCGCTATGGCTTCAAAAAACGAAAAGGGCGCGCCGAAAACCTCCGTGCCGTATGACATGATATGGGAAAATTGCCCTGTACCCAGCACACGGTCAATCACATGGGCGATTTTATCCAGCTTTCTTATGGTTTCATAAGATAAAAGCGGTGTTTGTAAAATTTCATAGGGCGGATAGTCTGAAAATATAAGCCCCATTTCTTTTGCTTTTGCCCGAAGCGGCGATCCGTGGAGCATCTTCAGAAAACCGAGCTGTACCATATGGGCACCGGTTGCCACGCAGGCATTCACGCCTTCTACTATGTCCGAAAGGCTATCCCCGGGAAGCCCGACAATCAAATCTGTGTGGATATGACAATTTCCGATATCCGACACTTTTTTGATTTGCTCCAAAGCTTTTTTCGTGTTTTGCTTTCGGGTGACTGCCGCCAGTGTTTCGTCTTTTACAGACTGAATCCCGGCTTCAATCTGCACACGCCCCGGCGGCAAGGTTTTTAAAACGTCCAAAAAGCCGTCATCTATCAAATCCGGAGCCACTTCCATATGAAACACCGCATCGGTGTCAAGACTTCCGAAAAACTTCAGAAGCTCGGCGGCTCGTTTTTTATCGCTGTTGAAGGTGCGGTCGGTGAATTTAATGCACTTTGCCCCATGGCAAACCAGCAACTGCACATCCTCTTTCACTCTTTCAATCGGCAAATGCTCCAAGCCGTGCCCTGCCGCCGACAAACAATAGCCACAGGAGAAAGGACAGCCGCGACTGCTTTCGTAGTACACCAGCATATGGGGCATCAGCTTTTCATCCACGGAAGCAAAGTAGCTCTCCGTCAGAAAATTCGGAAGGTCGCACAAAGGCACGTGCACACTTTTTTGCAGACGCTCTTTGGGTGCTTTCCCCGACAAAATAGCTTGATACAAAAGATACGAACGCGCCTCACCTTCACCCTGCACGATATAATCTGCCATTTTATAGTCTGTTTCTTCTGCGAAAGAAACCTCCGGCCCGCCGAATACAATCACCGTTTCCGGCAGAAGCTTTTTAATATCCATTGCTAATTTTTGTGCAAGTTCAATATTCCATATATAGCAAGAAACGCCCACAATCCGAGGCTTTTTGAAAACAACGGCATCCACGACCTCAGGTAACGGCGCATTGATGTTGGCTTCCAGCACATCGACCAAAAGCCCCTTCTCCGCACAGTAGGCTTTGATAAACCATGCGGCAGGGGGCTTATGATTAAAGCGGGCTGCCAATTGAACGATTAAGACTTCCGTTTGCAATTTCTTCACCTTTTAAAACAGACTTCTTCTTATTATAACGAAAAAAGTGTGTTTTGTCAATGAAAACACACTTTTTTGTTTTGCTTTAAATTATGCAAGCTGTTCCTTCATGAAATCCTCCAAGGACAGTACCCCTTTGGCAAGCATGAATAATTTATCGTTATATTCATCAACCGTCAATGCGGAAACATCGATCATATATCCGATCAACTTTTCTCCAATCAGGCTATCCTTGAAAGAAGATGTGATTCTAAACATAATTGTGCCATCGGAAACATCGTAGTCAAAGCTTCCGTCTGCCAATTTATTGGTGATAATCGTCGTGGCGATTGCACCTTCTACTCTTTTATCCTCGGGCATGCTCGTCGGCATAAAAGAAATGATACTGATAACCTGTTGTTCTTCCAAAACGCGAATGACAAAATCCATGGGAAGATCGTCACCGCTCAATTTCAAAAAGATGGTGTTTTTTTCTTCTTTCTGATCATATTTCCAACCGCGACCATCCAGCACGCTCAATATTGTGCTGTATACAGCTTTTGCCTGTTCTATTTTTTTTGCATCCGTCATGTGACTTCTCCTCCTATCAGTTACCGTCTGTTAATTCTTTGAATTTCGCCAAGTCAATCATACCCTTGGCAAGCATCATCAGCTTATCGTTATACTTATCCACCGTATGCGCCGTGCAATAGATCATATATGCAAACACACTCTCGCTGATAAGGCTTTCCAGATAGCTGGTCGTCATGCGGAAAAGGATTTTTCCTTTTTGAATATCCATATCAAAGCTACCGTCAACCAAGCCGAAGTTTGCCATAGAAACAGCAACAGCGGTCTCAACCATTTTTCCGCTTGACACTTCAAAGGGAAGCTGTGAATACACCACAACAAGATGACGTTCCGCATCCACGCGAACAACAAAAGATATCGGCAGATCCTCGCCTTTGGCACTCATGGTGACAACCATATCCTCATCGTGACGTTCATATTTCCAATCATCGCCATTTAAAAAAGAGCATATCGTTTCGTAAATTTCTTTGGCTTTCATCATTTTATCATCCATTGCTTATATCTCCTTTGCAGTTATTAAATTCATTATAACTATAATGTATATTTTTGTCAAGTTCTATTTCGTCGTAATCTCAACCTGCCGAAAAGCTTCATTCCATGCTACCGAAAGTCCCAACTGCTCGGAAACAAATCGCACGGGAATCATGGTACTGCCGTTTATGATTTCAGGAGCGGCAAGCAGTAAATGTTCTTTTCCGTTGACATAAGCTATCCGAGAATCAATGGTCAAAACAATGCACAAATCTTCTTTGTTTGCCGTCACTTCTCTGGTCTGTTCATTCCAAGACACATCGGCGCCCAGTTGCTCCAATATAGCACGAAAGCCCACCAGTGTGGTGTCGTTTTTGATAATCGGCGGTGTGGGGAATAGAATCTTTTTCCCGTCCAAAAACACAGAAATTTCCCTTTCTCTGTTTTTAAAGGCTCTGTCCTTCATCCCTCTTCCGTCCATGCGCGGCATACCGCCAAGCATCCCCTTGCCTGCATTTTCGGTAGGCGTAGTTGTTGTGTAGGCTTCGCCGTTTTTGAAAACCGTGTAACTTGAAGACATATCCAAGGTATCGTCCGTATAGACAAACGCCTGATAGGATTTTACTGCCTTATGACTTACAATCGTTTCCCCTCGGCTATTTTTCAATTCAATCTCATCGCCTGCTTTGCCCTTTGAAACCTCTGCATAAATCACAGGCTTTTCGTTGGGGAGTTGCATCATTCCAACGAACGATAATATGCTGATTCTACCGCCCTGTACATCTATTCCCGTTTGGGCATCCAATGCGCCGTTTCCGTTATTTTGCGGCCCATCAATCACGATATTTCCACCGCTGATGACAAGTGCACCGTTTGAGTCAATGCCATCCCCTTCGGCATTGATATAAATATTTCCGCCGGCTATCGTGATGGTATGATCACCGCCGTCCTGTGTTTCCATCGGTGGCATCGGGGGCATTTCGCCCTCCGTCCATCTGCCATGCGGCATCTCGCCCCTGGTCGGCATCGGTGGCATCCCGCTTTCAGGCATATTGTCGCCAAAGCCGAAATCTCCTTTTTCTCCGTCTTGCATCATCGGCATATGACCGCCAAAACCGCGATCCATGTTATTTTCTGCCCCCGTGTTAAGTCCGTCATCCTTTGCCGTGACGGAAATGTCACCGCCGCGAATTGTCAGAGGACCTTTGCTCTCTATCCCTTCGCTTTGTTCGGACAACACTTGTGCTGTGCCGCCTTCGATAACAAAAGCTTGCTCGGCTTTCATGCCTTTGCCTGTTTTTGCCGTCACGGCTAAATTTCCACCACCGATGGTGATGGTTCCGCCGGCTTTAATCCCGTGTTCATAGGCAGAAATAACAAGATTTCCGTTTTCTATCGTGATATCATCACTGCCGGCAATCCCATGCTTGAAATTACCGCAAATCGTGAGCGTTCCACTCCCCTTGATTTCCAAATCATCGGCAGAAAATAAAGGGGCATCGGCAGTGTCTTCCACGTAGTCAGCACCATCTGCCAAATAATTTTCCGTCCCTTCCATTATCGTAATAAAGCTTTTTTCGGTCTTTTTGAAATAAATGGCAGGGCCGTTTGGGTTGGTAATGGATGCACCGTTTAAGCGAAGCTTGACCTTATCATTTGTTTCCACACAAACCAAACCCTCTGTCAGTGTGCCCGACACGGTAAAATCACCGCCTGCTGTTATATACAGAACATTTTCGTCCCAAGCACATCCCGTGCCCGTTGCTGTTTTCTTTGTCAGATCAATCTCCCCCGTGTTATCTTTCCATGCATCATCATTTGCGGCATAGCTCGGCAACAAAAGAGAAACCATCAGTGCGATTGTGACTATCGCTATAGGCACCATTTTTTTCATAACCAACACAACCTTTCCTCTGCATTATAACATAGTTTTTTGTCTTTTCTGTGAACAAAAAATTAAAAATTCTGTATCTTTTGTTTTAAAAAAGCACTTGACAAATGAAGCTAATTCTGCTATACTCTTCTTCGTAGCGGGAGTGTTTCTCCCATGTAGTATGGCAGGACCAATTCAATAAACATGCGCGAAATAAAGATTTCGTGCCGTTTTCCGCTATGTCTTTTTATGGAAAACGGCACGTTTTTTATGCAAAGAAAGGAAGATTTTTATGCCCATTACAGAAATTTTGGAACAAAATGCGCGGCTATATGGAGAGGACGTTGCCTTAGTTGAACTGAACCCCGAACAGAAAGAGACCCGTCGGGTCACTTGGCGTGAATATGAGCTCATCGAGCCGTCTGCCTCCGATTATTATCGCCGTGAGATTACCTGGCAGGTTTTCAATGAGAAAGCCAACCGTGTGGCAAACCTTTTATTATCCCGCGGGGTAAAAAAAGGCGACAAGGTTGCCATCCTTTTGATGAATTGCCTGGAATGGCTTCCCATCTATTTCGGTATTTTAAAGACCGGTGCTTTAGCGGTTCCCTTAAACTTCCGCTATGCCTCCGATGAAATTGAATATTGCCTGAATCTGGCAGAGGTTAACGTGCTGATGTTTGGTCCCGAATTCATCGGCCGTGTAGAGGAAATTGCAGATTCCATTTCTAAAAACAGACTTCTCATTTATGTCGGCACGGGCTACACCCCCTCTTTTGCCGAAAGCTACCAAGAGCTTGCCGCCGACTCCTCCAGCCTGTCCCCTGCAATTACTTTGACCGATGACGACTATGCCGCCATCTATTTCTCCTCCGGCACCACCGGCTTTCCCAAAGCCATCCTGCACAAGCATATGAGCCTCATGCATTCCTGCCGCACGGAGCAGAACCATCACGGACAGACCAAGGACGACGTGTTCCTTTGTATTCCGCCGCTGTATCACACAGGTGCTAAAATGCACTGGTTCGGAAGCTTTTTGGTCGGTGCAAAATCCGTGCTTTTAAAGGGCACGCGCCCCGAATTTGTGTTGGATGCGGTCACCAAAGAGAAATGCACCATCGTTTGGCTTTTGGTGCCGTGGGCACAGGATATCTTAAATGCTTTGGATTCCGGTGCGCTCAAAAAAGAAGACTACTGCCTCTCTCAATGGCGCTTGATGCACATCGGTGCACAGCCCGTTCCGAAGAGCCTTATCAAAAACTGGCAAAAATATTTCCCCGGACAAGCCTACGATACCAACTACGGCTTATCCGAATCCATCGGCCCCGGCTGTGTGCATTTGGGGGTTGAAAACATCCATAAAGTCGGCGCTATCGGCATCCCCGGCTATGGTTGGGAAGTCAAAATTGTGGATGAAAATGCACAAACGGTCGCACGTGGCGAAGTCGGTGAGCTTTGCGTGAAAGGCCCCGGCGTCATGACCTGTTACTACAACGATGAAAAAGCCACTGCCGCTTCTTTAAAAGACGGCTGGCTCTTCACCGGCGATATGGCACAGGAGGATGAAGACGGCTTCATCTACCTTGTCGACCGTAAAAAAGACGTCATTATCACCGGCGGTGAAAACCTGTATCCGGTGCAGATTGAAGACTTCCTGCGCAGTCATGCTGCCATCAATGACGTTGCCGTGATTGGTATTCCCGATGCCCGTTTAGGCGAAATTGCCGCCGCTATCATCGAAATCAAAGAAGGCTTCACTTGCACGGAAGATGAAATCAACGAATTCTGCAAGCAGCTTCCGCGCTACAAGCGCCCCAGAAAGATTATTTTCGACAAAGTACCGCGCAACCCCACCGGCAAAATTGAAAAACCGGTACTTCGCGAAAAATACTGCTCCGGCAGATTGGTTGAATCCCAAATCACGGGCTGATTGTTTTCATTTGACTAAACCGTGCCAATCCGATGATAGATCATATTTTTTCACCGACATCCGTCGATTATATACAGCATGAAAATAAAGCGATTCGGCTTTATAAATATTAAGGAGGAAAAATTATGTTTATCAAAATTGCAATGCTCGTCGTATTCTTCGGCATCATGGTTGCCGTCGGCTTCTACTGCCGCAAGTCTGCCACCGATGTCAATGGTTTTGTCCTGGGTGGCCGTTCTGTCGGCCCTTGGCTCACTGCTTTTGCCTACGGCACATCCTATTTCTCTGCCGTTATCTTTGTCGGCTATGCCGGTCAGTTCGGCTGGAAATTCGGTATTGCATCCACATGGATTGGTATTGGTAATGCTTTGATTGGCTCTCTTCTGGCATGGGTTGTCTTAGGAAGAAGAACACGCCTGATGTCCCAGCACTTACAGAGTGCCACCATGCCCGAATTTTTTGAAAAAAGATATCAAAGCAATGCACTGAAAATTGCCGCTTCCGTCATCGTTTTCATTTTTCTGATCCCCTACACCGCTTCTTTATACAATGGTCTGTCCCGCCTGTTCTCCATGGCGTTCGGCGATATTGACTATGCAGTCTGTGTTATTGCCATGGCAGTGCTCACGGGCATTTATGTCATTGCCGGCGGTTATATGGCAACAGCTATCAATGATTTTATCCAGGGCATGATTATGTTGGTCGGCATCGTTGCCGTTATCGGTTCTGTGCTGAATCAAAACGGTGGTTTCATCGGTGCTTTGGGCAGATTGGCTGAAATCTCCGCCGAAGGCACAATCCCCGGTGCATTCAACTCTTTCTTCGGTCCTGATCCTTTAAATCTTTTATTCGTTGTGATTTTAACCTCGCTGGGCACTTGGGGACTTCCGCAGATGGTGCAGAAGTTCTACGCCATCAAAAGCGAAAAAGACATTTCCAAAGGCACCATCATTTCCACCCTGTTTGCTTTTGTCGTTGCCGGCGGTTGCTATTTCCTTGGCGGCTTCGGAAGACTTTTCTCTGATCAATTGGGCACGGAAGCGATGCCTTTGGGTGGCTTTGATAACGTCGTTCCCACCATGTTGAACGGGCTTGGCGATATTCTCATCGGTATCGTTATCGTTCTTGTGCTGTCCGCTTCCATGTCTACACTGTCTTCTCTCGTTTTGGCTTCCAGCTCTACTTTAACACTGGATTTAATTCGCGGCAACATCGTAAAAAAGATGACCGAAAAGAAGCAAGTTCTGATCATGCGTATCCTAATCGTTGTTTTTATTGCGATTTCCGCTTTCATTGCCATCAACAAAGACAAGCTGGGCTATATTGCCGATATGATGGGCATTTCCTGGGGTGCTTTAGCAGGAGCATTTCTTGCGCCCTTCCTCTTTGGCTTATACTGGAAAGGTGCTACAAAGATTGCCGTTTGGGTTAATTTCATCTTTGGCTCGGGCTTAATGGTTCTCAATATGCTGGCAAGAAGCTCCTTCCCCACAATCATGCAATCTCCCATCAACTGCGGTGTTATCGCCATGCTTTCGGGCTTTGTCATTGTGCCTGTGGTCAGCTTGTTTACCAAAAAGCCCGATCGGGCTATGGTTGACGATGCATTTTCCTGCTACGAACGCAAAGTATTGGTTGCACAGAAGGATGCCATGGGCGAACCTATCGAATAATTATATGTAAAATGTTCTATATTTTACATTGAATCTCCATAAAAAAACGGATAAAACGATGCTTGTTTTTATCCGTTTTTTGTTTTATAATAGTAGACAGTTTAATATAAGGAGATGCTTTGCATGAAACTCAAAAACTTTTTAAAACGTAAGCAAATTGAAATTTCTTTGAAAACCTACGGCATTGATGCCTTGGGTGCCATGGCACAGGGATTGTTCTGCACCCTCCTGGTTGGAACAATTTTAAACACACTGGGCACGCAATTCGGCATTGGTTTTCTGCAAAAAATTATCACGGTAGGTGAAACTGCCTACTCCATCGGTGATTTGGCATCCGCTATGGTCGGCCCTGCCATGGCCGTTGCTATCGGCTATGCCCTCAAAGCCCCTGCCATGGTTCTGTTTTCTTTGGTTCCTGTCGGTTATGCCACCAATATGCTGGGGGGTGCCGGCGGTCCTTTGGCAGTCTATTTCATTGCACTCATCGCAACGGAGCTGGGCAAGGTTGTTTCCAAGGAAACAAAGATTGATATTTTAGTCACGCCCATCGTCACGATTTTATCCGGTATCGGTCTTGCTGCCCTCATTGCCGAGCCGATCGGTGCTGCGGCATCTTCCATCGGCAAGCTCATCATGTGGGCAACGGATTTGCACCCCTTCCTCATGGGAATTTTAGTTTCCGTCATCGTTGGTATTGTTCTCACCCTTCCCATTTCCTCTGCCGCTATCTGCGCCGCCCTTTCTCTTACGGGGCTTGCCGGTGGTGCCGCCGTGGCAGGTTGCTGTGCCAATATGG
>JAFPCL010000113.1 GCA_017390225.1 Clostridia bacterium | reverse complement strand
GAAGCAAAGTGAGAAAATTCTGCTTCCTGTGCTTCTAATGATACTGCCGCGGCAATGGAAGCCAGACGCATATCCATGACGGCAGAGGCGTAGCCAAAATAATTGGATGAACCGCCACTACCTAAAAGGAAAGAAAGATCACTTCCGTCGGAAAGGGATGTGCCGCATAAAATCAGTTCATAGTTTCCTCCGGTCAGACGTTCGATATATTCGTTGTAGGGAGCACCAATGGGGGTGATCTCAATGCCGACAGAAGAGAGGGTGGCGGCAATGGAGCTTGCAGTTTGCGCTCGGTCTTTGTTGTTGGCATTATAAAGAAGGGTAAAGCGCAGTGCACCGACAGAGCTTGTGCGGTAGGCCGCGTTTTCTTCCAAAGAAAACCCTTCTTTTTCTAACAGGGCGGCGGCGTCGGCAGGCAAAGCGGTCAGTGTTTCCTGCATCCCGGCACTTTTGGGTAGGGGAAGATTGCAAGGGGTGCCGGCTTCGAATAAAAGATCTTTGACAATAGCGCTTCTGTCGATGGCAAGGCTGATTGCCTTTCGGATATTTTCTCCCGACAAGATTGGATGATTGAAATTGAATGCCAAAAATTCGTATTGGTTGGTGGGAACCGTCACAAGCTCCATGGTGTCTTTAACGGCAAAAGAGTCGAAATTGACAGCAGAACCGCGCAGGGCAGAAAGCTCGCCGGCGGCAAAGGCATAGCTTGCCGTTTCGTCCGTGGCATATTCAGTGAAATACACCGTTTTTGTTTTGGGCTCTCCCTCAAAATAGAGGGGGTTTGCCGCTAAAAAATGCTTGTTATGGGCAATTTCTTCTTTATAGATATAAGCCCCTGTGCCGCAAGGCGAAGTTTCGATATCCGATATATGCTGTGGAATAATCGGAAAAATCAATCGATAAGGGAAAAATGCACAAGGCTCCAAAAAGGTGAAGCGGATGGTGTGGTTGTCGATGATGACAGCCGTTTCCATGGATTGCAAAAGAGAAGAATAGATGGTGTCGTTTTCTCGAAGATATGCCAATGTGTGGATGACATCACGGGATGTGAAGCCTGTGCCATCTTGCCAAGAGACATCTTTTCGCAAGGTCAGCGTCATGGACAGGGCATCGCTTGCAAAGCTATAAGACTCTGCAAGGCAAGGAATCAGCTCGTTTTTTTCGTTGTAGGAAAACAGGGGATTATAGATACAGTAAAAGAAATCCCGACAGCCTGCCAAATGCGTGCCTAAAGGATGCATGGAGTCAAAACTTGCGGTGGCAAGATAAAGAACATCGGATGCCGAATCGCTTTGTACAGATTGCGAGCTTTCGGTCGATGAAGTTTTGTCGATTGGTTTATTCACGGAAGGATCTTTGCAGGCACATAAAATAAGTGCGGCAAGAAGGAAAATGCAAATCAGCTTTTTCACGGATTTTCTCCTTATTGGATTCTGATTTTTTCAATGGCACGGGCTTTGCCTGTTTCGTCATCGATATCCAAAAATACACCGCAGAGCTGCGATGCGCCTTCGGCAATCTCGTGTCGGCGAGGCATCCCCGTGACGAATTTTTCGATGACGATTTCAGGCTTTACGCCTAAGATGGAGTGGACAGCACCGGTCATGCCGGCATCGGATAAAAATGCCGTGCCCCCGGGCAGAATTTGGTCGTCGTTGGTCTGCACATGGGTGTGCGTGCCGATAACGGCACTGACTCTGCCGTCGAGATACCTTGCAAGTGCTCCCTTTTCGCTGGTGGTTTCTGCATGGAAGTCAACGAAGATTACCTTGGTGCGCTCGCCAATTGCTTTTAATATATTGTCTGCCGCCAAGAAGGGGTTGTCTGCGGTGTTGTCCATATAAACTTTTCCCAAAAGATTGATGACGGCAATGCGACGACCGCCCGAGAGAGGCACAATCGTGTAGCCCATGCCGGGGCAGGAGGGAGAAAGGTTGGCAGGACGAATCACATTTTCCGAATCGTTCATAAGGGAAATGACTTCTTTTTTTCTGAAGATATGATTACCGCCGGTGAATAAATCAATACCTGCACGACGCATTTCCTCGTAGGAACTGATCGTGATGCCCGAACCGCCGGACATATTTTCACCGTTGGCAATGCAAAAATCAACGGCATATTTTTCTTTCAAATTATATAAATGATGGTGTACGGCTTCTCTGCCGGTTTTTCCGGAGATATCGCCTAAAAATAAAATGTTCAAGCCTTTGCCTCACTTTCGTTTGGGGAGAAGTCTGAAAGGACAGCTTCATAAATGTGGAAAACCTCTTTGGCAGTGTTGTTGACGTCGATGACCTTTGTCATGAGTTTCACGCTGTTTTCTGCCATTTGCTTTGTTTTTTCTTTGTCTTTTAAAAGACGGAGCATGGCATCAGCCAGTGCCTTTGGATTTTTTGCCGGCACGGTATAGCCCGTTTCGCCGTCAATGACAATATCGGGAAATCCGCCTATGTTTGTGGTGACGGTGGGAACGCCAATCAAAAGACTTTCGGCGGCACCGCCTAAGTTTTCACTGAGGGAAGGATGGGCAACGACATCCAACTCAGGGTATATTTCGTAAATATCGGAGCGGAAACCTGTGAATATCAAGCTGTTGCCGACTTTGCGTTGGGCATATTTCTTCATTTTTTCAAAGTATTTTTCGGCATTTCCCCAAGGACCACCGACGATGATGCCATACAGCTCGGGACGTTCTTTTTTCAACAGCGCAAAGGCATCAATGAAATCCTCGTGCCCTTTCAGACCGCGAAATTGCAACATATGGTATTTTGGCTTGTAAAAATAGCATACCATCCCCACGACTTCGGCGGTTTGCGGAATCTGAAATTTATTGCGAAGCCGACCGTCGCACTTTGCCGCACGGGCGGTGATTTCTTCCACATCACCGCCGTAAAAGCTGAGAAACAGATGATGGCTCGGAATATGATATTTTTTATAAATGTTGCAGGTTTTACGGCAGGAGCCAATCCAATAATCTTTCTTGTCGGAAAGTATAAGCTCCGCACAACGCGTGATGGGGTTCTCCAGATGCAAAGGCCCGGGGACTTGAAAAACACGAGGGATGTCGACTTTTTTTAGCGCAAGCCTTCCCAACAGAATGTTGGAAACAAAGTGAAAATGAATAAGATCCGGTTTATGTTTATCCACCAATGCACGAAGCGTCTGTATGCGGGATTTTAAAAGCCATGGACGCGATAGGGGCAGAGTGAGATCCGCAGTTTCGATGGTAACGGGAAGGTCTTTATAGCGAACAGCCATGGCTTCGGTGTCGTTGGGAAGAACGACAACAACATCAACACCGAGCTGTGTTAAACAGCGAATTTGACGGTATGCCCAAAGGGCACCGACGGATGTTTTTAAAATTTGCATTACTTTCAAGCGAATCACTCCCGGAGAAATGTATATTAACACACGATAATATAATATAACAGTATATACTATAACAGAAATAAAAGCAAATGTCAAACAAAACAGAGATATTCTTTTGATTTTGTGTAAAAAAACACAACTCCGCCTAAAAAAATCACGAAAAATCATTCTTAATAAAAGAACATTGAAAAAATGCTTGACAAATTCGGTTTTTTTTTATATAATGTGGTTTGTGTCTGTAAAAATCGTTTCAAGACGCATATTAACGAAGGAGGTGGACACAGTGCTGAGAACGTATCAACCCAACAGAAGAAAGAGAAGTAAAGACCACGGCTTCCGCAACAGAATGAGCACAGCCAACGGTCGTAAGGTCCTGAAGAACAGAAGAAGAAAAGGCAGAAAAGTATTGTCTGCGTAAGTCACAATGAAAAACACAGTGTCTTTGAAAAAAGACAAGGAATTTCGATTCCTTTACAAAAAAGGCGTTTCCGTTCCCGGCGATACGGTGGTTTTATACTATCGTGCCAACAAGTATATGCAGAAGACAGGTCTTCGGCTGGGCATTACCGTCAGTAAAAAGATCGGTAATGCCGTGGTGCGAAATCGTATTCGCCGGTTGGTTCGGGAAGCCTATCGTCAAATCGAGCCCTCGCTTCCTTTTGGATATGACTTTGTCATTGTCGCAAGGAAAAAAGCGGATGGGGCTTCTTTTGCTATGGTTTTATCTTCTATGGAAGCTGTTTTTCAAAAAAGCGGCATTTTAAAGGAGAAAGCCAAATGAAAAAAGTAATTCTTGCCTTGATTCGTTTTTACAGAAAGAACATTTCCCCGATGAAGCATGGTCCTGTGTGTCGTTTTCGCCCCACATGTTCTGAATATGCATTGGAGGCAGTTGGAAAATACGGCGCCCTCAAGGGCTCCTATCTTGCCCTCCGGCGGCTTTTAAAATGCCATCCGTTTCACAAAGGCGGCTACGACCCGGTCCCATAAAAAAAGGAGAACCCCTGTCTATGATGGAGTTTATTGCTCAGGTTTTAAGCCCGATTATCCGGGCGATTTACAATGTGACCAACGGAAATTATGTGTTGGCACTTGTTCTTTTCACATTGATCGTTAAAATATTGATGCTGCCCCTTTCCATCAAGCAACAGCGTTCCATGATGGCACAGCAAAGAATCCAGCCTAAGGTTGCGGCTTTGCAGGAAAAGTATAAAGACGATCGTGAAAAATTAAACGAAGAAACTATTAAATTATACGAAAAAGAGGGCGTCAGCCCCACCGGCGGTTGTCTGCCGCTTTTGATCCAATTTCCTATCTTAATTGGTCTGTACCGCATTATCCAGCGTCCTTTAACCTACATTCTGGCACTTCCGGCAGCAAGCATTGTTGAAAAAATCAACGAAAATGCCGCTATGTTTGATGCACCGTTTCTCGCCGCTACCGGTAATACCGCGGCAGTGGAAGCCGGTAGCCTCACACTGGAGCAGTTTTCGAAATATGCTTACAATATCGAAATTTCCGTTGCCAACAAGCTGGATTTAATCAACTTCAATTTGTTCGGTATCAACTTGGCAGAAACCCCCGAATTCAATAAAATCAGTGCTTTGTGGATTCTTCCGATTCTGGCAGCTGCCAGCACCTTTTTGACTACCTATGTCACCAAATGGATGGCAGAAGCAAAAGCCAAAAAGGAAGGCAAAGAAATAAAGAAAAAAGAAAAGCAGCAGGGACAACCGGATATGACCGTCATGAATATCATGATGTCCGGTATGACGCTGATGTTTGGTTTTTCTCTGCCCAATGCTCTGGCCTTTTATTGGGTAATCAGTTCCGTGCTGGGCATTGCACAGCAAGTGGCACTGAAAAAATTTATCAAGGAATAAAAGCGACTATTTAAGGAGGAGCTATTTTTGAAAAGCATAGAAATCACAGGAAAAACCATTGACGATGCCGTTGAAGCGGCACTTGCGCAATTGGAAACCACCAGAGATAAAGTAAAAGTGGATATTCTCGATGAAGGAAATAAAGGTCTTTTTGGATTCATCGGCAACAAAGAAGCCAAGGTTCGTGTCACGATTACCGAAGTTTCCGTTGAAGAGCAAATCGAAGGCTTTGTTTCCGAAATCATTGAAAAAATGGGCGTTGAAGCAACCGCTACGGTCGCTTATTCAGACGAATTCGGAAGATATCAGATCGATATCCGTGGCGAAAACGTCAGTGCACTTATCGGTCACCGCGGCGAAGCTTTGGATGCGCTGCAATACATTATCAGTCTTGCCGTCAACAAAAATCGTGAGGATTATTTGAAGCTTTCCGTAGATGTGGAAGGCTATCGTGCAAGAAGAGAAGAAACATTGAAGCGCTTGGCAGAAAAAAATGCAGCACGTGCTTTGAAAATCCGTCGCAACGTATCTTTCGATCCGATGAACCCCTACGAAAGAAGAATCATCCACGAAGCCCTGCAGGGAAGAGATAATATCTCCACCTACTCCACGGGCGTGGAACCCAATCGCCGCGTTGTGATTGCATACAAGCCGAAATCAATCGAAGAGTAAAATATACGGCAGTTGTCGAAAGGCAGCTGTCGTTTTTTTAGACAAAAAAATAGGGAAGAAATTTTTATATGCAAGATTATGCCTGAAAAATGAACAGATAAAATTATAAAAAATGAAAAAAACTATTGACAAAGCATTTTTCAAGGTGTATAATCAGTTTGCATTTGAATATCACAAACAACTATGACGAAGACGGTCGGATTGAATAGCCTGGAGAGAGTTGGCGGTTGCTGCGAGCCAATGGCGAAGCTTTCCAATGACCCATCACTTCCGAGTTGGAGGACCGAAAGCTTTTTGGCAAGTAGACTCCTTCCGTAATGCTGCGTTAAAGCAAAGGGCTTGTTAGAGCCCGGTAAGTGGCGGAATATTTTTTCCGCAATTTGAGTGGTACCGCGAGTTGAAAAACCCGTCTCAAAGTTTATCTTGAGGCGGGTCTTTTTGTTTTATTCAAAGCCTAAGTGAAGACGGACGAAATGTCCCACTTGAAGCGAAAAAGACCACATTTTCGCTTCATGGCGAAAACAGAAAGGAGCAAAAAAGATGGATTACAGTTTGAAAGAGGTTGCAGGCAGAATCAAAGACCTGCGGGAAGCCAAGGGCTATTCTCCCGAAGAACTCGCTAGACTCACCGGCGTGTCGGTGGAGGACTACAAGATTTTAGAACAGGGCGAAACAGACTTTAGCTTTACTTTCATTTACAAATGTGCAAAAGCTTGCGGTGTTGAAGTTGTGGATATTTTAGAGGGCACAAGCACTACCCTTACGTCCTTTGCCATCACAAGAAAGGGCGAAGGCTTGAAAATCGTGAAAAAGCACGGCGTGGTGTATAATAACCTGGCTCCCAAATTCAAAGATAAGCTGGCAGAGCCGTTCTTGGTGAAATTCCCGTATCTGCCGGAAGAACAAAATGCCCCCATGAAGCTCAATTCCCATAACGGACAAGAGCTGGATATCATCGTCAAGGGCTCTTTGAAGGTGCAAATCGGCAATCATGTCGATATCTTGAACGAAGGCGATTCGATTTTCTATAACAGCATCATTCCCCACGGCATGATTGCCGTCAGCGAGGGTGGCTGTGAATTTAACGCCGTTGTTTTAAATCCGCAGGACGGGCAAGTCAGCGAAGAATACCCCGAAGCTCCGTTCATTGCCGCCAAGACCGCCAAGACGGAAAAAAGCACCCAAAAGACGGTGGCAGATGATTTCATCACTTCTTACTACGATGAAAACGGTGTCTTTAGCGGCATCTCTTTCCAAAATGAAGATAAATTCAACTTTGCATTCGATTGCGTGGATGCCATTGCAAAAAAGAACCCCGATAAGCTTGCCATGATGTGGGTGGGCAACGATAAGTCCGAACGGAAGTTTACTTTCAGTGATATGAAAAAGTATTCTGCCAAAACGGCAAACTACTTTGCTTCTTTAGGTATCGAACGCGGCGACACGGTCATGCTGGTGTTAAAGCGTCACTATCAGTTCTGGTTCTGTATGCTGGCACTGCATAAGATTGGTGCTGTTGCCATCCCGGCAACCAATCAGCTGGTGGAGCATGACTTCTCCTATCGCTTCAAGGCGGCAGGCGTGAAAGCCATCGTTTGCACCGCCGACGGCGATGTGTCCGCAGAAGCGGAAAAAGCCGCCAACGAATTCCCCGGCATGATGAAAATCTTAGTCGGCGGCAAAAAAGAGGGCTGGCATGATTTCAACGTGGAAATGGAGCGCTTCTCCACCCACTTTGACCGCACGGAGGATTCTCCCTGTGGGGCAGATCCGATGCTGATGCTCTTCACCTCCGGCACCACGGGCTATCCGCGTATCGCCACCCATTCTTATAAATATGCACTGGGACACTATCCCACGGCAAAGCATTGGCATAACGTAAATCCTGACGGTTTGCACTTTACCATTTCCGACACCGGCTGGGGCAAAGCCTTGTGGGGCAAGCTCTACGGGCAGTGGCTCTGCGAAGCAGGCGTTTTCACCTACGATTTCGACAGATTCCATTCCGAAGACATTCTGCCGATGTTCAAAAAATACAACATCACCACCTTCTGCGCACCGCCGACCATGTACAGATTCTTCATCAAAGAGGATTTATCCAAATATGACCTGTCCTCTATCGAATATGCCACCACGGCAGGCGAAGCTTTGAATCCCGAGGTATACAACCGGTTCTTCAAGGCAACGGGGCTGAAAATCATGGAAGGCTTCGGTCAGACGGAAACCACCCTGTCCATTGCCAACTTTGTCGGCTCTACGCCGAAAATCGGCTCGATGGGCAGACCCAGCCCCTTGTATGACGTGGTTCTTTTGGATGCCGACGGCAACGAGTGCAACACCGGCGACACCGGCGAAATCTGCATCCGCACCAAAGACGGCACGCCCTGTGGCTTATTTATCGGCTACTACCGCGACAGCGACAAGACCAACGATGTGTGGCACGACGGCTACTATCACACCGGTGACCAGGCAACCATGGATGAAGACGGCTATCTGTGGTACGTCGGTCGTATCGACGACGTTATCAAGTCCTCCGGCTATCGTATCGGGCCTTTTGAAATCGAAAGCGTTATCATGGAGCTTCCCTATGTTTTGGAATGTGCCATCACGCCTGTGCCCGATGAAGTCCGCGGTCAGATTGTCAAGGCAACCATCGTGCTGACCAGAGGCACGGAAGGTACGGACGAACTCAAGAAAGAAATCCAAGAATACGTCAAGAGCCACACCGCACCTTATAAATATCCCAGAATCGTTGAATTTGTAGAAGAGCTTCCCAAGACCATCAGCGGCAAGGTCAGACGTGTGGAAATCCGAAACAACGATTTGAAAAAGTTGAATAACTAAATCTTGAATAAAAAACGGGACTGTGCAAAAGGTTACACAGCCCCGTTTTTTCTTGCTGTTATATGACAAAAAGAAGTTTAATCAAGGGATTCATACACGTTAAAAATCATAAGCCCGTTTTTTTCGGCATACCGATAGGCAAGCTGTGTGCCGCTTTTGGGTTGATAACCCCGGCAATCTTTTTTTGCGGCTTTGCGGCACGGCGGAAGATAGTTTTCATCATAATAAACAACACAGAAGCCTGCGGCATCGATCATAGCCCGATTACGCGCCACATAGGCGGATTTTCCGGCTTTTTCTATTGCAGTGGGAAAATAGGTATCCTCATAACTTTCCAAAAGATATGCCCTGTAATCGTCCGAAATTTGCGGATAGGCAGAGCGCACGTAAATGCGCTTTATGGCAGGATACGTTTCTTTCAGCTCGGTCACAACGGATTTGCATAAAGAATTAAATTCGCTTTTACTGCCAAACAAAAACGTATGCACCCCCTTTTCCTCTATCAGCATTTGAATCGTGTTTCGAAGCCGTGCAATCAGTGCCGGTGTTTCTATAATGGTTCTGTGCCCGATAAAACAACAGGTATGTAATTTATCTTCCATTTGCATTTAACCACCATTCTGTTTTTATAATTAAATCTGATTTTATGTGCTTTTTTATATATCATATTTATAATTATAACTTATAAAAAAGCATAAATCAATATAAATATGACATTTAATAACATAAAAATGAAAATAATATGCCTTAAAATATAATACAGGATGGTGAGGCATGTGGAAGAAAAGGATTTTGCATTACGTTTAGCAAAATTACGTACAAAGAAAAATGTTTCTGCACGGGAAATGAGTTTGGCAATCGGTCAGAATCCCGGTTATATCAATCATATAGAAACAGGACGGGGAACACCGTCATTATCCGGCATACTTTATATATGTGATTATTTAGGGATCACCCCGAGCGAGTTTTTCGATACGGAAATTGAGCATCCCGAAAAGCTGAAAGGGATTATTGAGGATTTAAAAAAGCTGAACGACACCCAGCTTGAAACCATTGCCGCCCTTGTGCGAGAGCTGGCGAACAAATAAGAATATAAAAAAGGCTGATTCCTTATGAGAATACAGCCTTTTTGTTTACATAAAATGAATTATAGTTGACACATACTTGTTTTTATTCTGCCAAATGCTTGATCAGGTCAAAGCAGAAGCGCAGGTCTTTCATGGAGCAGTGGTTTTGCACAAAGTGGGTGGTACAGCAAATCCAGCGCTTGCCTTTAAGGAGGGAGAACACGCGGCGGATTTCTTTTTCCAAGGCGTTTCTTGCGCTGCCTGCGCGT
>JAFPCL010000112.1 GCA_017390225.1 Clostridia bacterium | reverse complement strand
TCCACATCTTACTCACTGTGGAATTTACTTTGGGAATTCACGTTTATTTTTCAAAAGTGCATCCCGTGCAAGGGGTGTGTTGGGGTGGACTTGTCCTCCCTTTTGGATGACGTATGCCATGGCGCTGTCCATAGCCTGAACCACTGCTTGATCCAGATCATGCTTTGCCGTTTCACGGATTGTTTCAATTCCGTCGAAGGGCTTTCGTGTCGGCTCTATGATATCCGATAAGTAGATAATTTTTTCCAGCACCGACATGCCGCATCTGCCGACAGTGTGATACAGCACCGCATTTATAATATCCTCATCAGTCACGCCGAAACAAATTTTAGCAAGTGCCGCACCTGCCGGGGCGTGAAGAAGCTCCGGCTCGTTTTTGGTGTGCGTATCCAAAGTGATGCCGGCTTGTTCGCACAGAGAAAAAGCCTCATCCTCCGGCATATATTTTGCCGCATCATGCATAAGAGCGGCAAGCTCTGCTTTTTCTTTATCGCAACCAAAGCGCACTGCCATCTCACGGGCGGTCTCTGCCACCCCAAAGGTGTGCTCTATGCGCTTTGGCTTTACGTGTTCTTGTAAATAAGAAAGCACCGTTTCTTTGTCTGTCATGCTTTGTATAACCCCTTCGTTCTGATAAAATCTGCCACGCCTTCGGGCACAAGTCCTGTGAGCGGCAGGCTCTCTTCGATGCATCGCCGAATTTCCGTGGAGGAAATGTCCACGGGTGGCATCGGGATATATCTTGCATCGTCTTCTATAGTGCGCCGCTTTTCTCCGTTTCTTGTGACCACCAGCGGCGTGATCATCGAAAGAAGCTTTTCCGCTTGATGCCATTTAGGGAGAGTAAAATAGGAATCTTCACCCATGATGAAATACAGCTTGGCTTTAGGAAACCGTTCTTTAAAATAGCTTGCGGTTTCCACACTGTAGGACACCCCGGGCTTTTGAATCTCAAAATCACAAAGAGAAAAGGCGGTGCAGTCTTGTATAGCCAGCCGAATCATCGCCATTCGATCCTCTGCCGATGCGGTTGGCACGCCTTTGAAGGGCTGATCCTTTGCCGGCACAAAATAAATGTGATGCAGACTTTCTTTTTCAAGTGCCGCTTTGGCAACGGCGAT
The DNA here is from genome assembly GCA_017390225.1 of Clostridia bacterium. GTDB lineage: Bacteria > Bacillota > Clostridia > CAKSNL01 > HGM11501 > RGIG1017. The sequence goes on along the minus strand of JAFPCL010000112.1, from coordinate 3,815 downwards.
ATGCCCCAAATGAATGGGATCAAAACTGCCGCCGTAGATTGCAATTTTTTCTTTCATGGCTTAGTACATGAATTCAAATTCAATATCTTCGCCCATCTTCACCGTGTCTTCCTCTTCGATGCCGGCTTTTTCCAAAGCATCAATGATGCCGTAGCGGCGAAGGGCGCGCTGGAAATAGCCCAAGGACTGGTCGTCTTCAAAGTTCACACCACTGATCAAGCGATCGATAAGGGGACCTTCCACCACATAAGCGCCTTCTTCGTCCACACGAACGGTGAAGGGCGTTTCGTCCGACGGCGGTGCCGGGAAGAATTCCTGGGTATACAGCGGCACGGGCGGCAAGGTGGAAAGAAGCTCCGTGACCGCATCCATCAGCTCGCCCACCCCTTTTTTCGTGGCGGCAGAGATTTCAAACCAGGGAATATCTCGCTCCTCCAGATAATCACGAAAACGGGCATAGGCTTCTTCGTCAAAAATAATATCGGCTTTATTGGCGGCAACAATCTGCGGACGGGAAGCCAATTGCGGATTATAAAGCTCCAATTCTTTATTGATGGCTTCATAGTCGGCAATGGGATCACGTTCTTCAAAGCCGGAGATATCCACCAAATGCACTAAAAGGCGTGTTCTTTCGATATGGCGCAGGAAATCATGCCCCAGCCCCACGCCCTTGTGTGCGCCTTCAATGATGCCGGGAATGTCGGCAATCACAAAGCTTCTGCCACCGGAGAGCGCCACCACGCCTAAATTCGGCTCAATGGTCGTGAAGGGATAGTCGGCAATCTTCGGCTTTGCCGCCGTGACAGCCGCCAACAATGTGGATTTTCCTGCATTGGGAAAGCCCAAAAGCCCTACATCGGCAACCAGCTTCAATTCCAGTGTCACCTCAAAACTTTCGCCTTTGGTGCCGTTTTTGGCAAAGTTCGGTGCTTGCCGCGTGGGCGTGGCAAAACGGCGATTGCCCCAGCCGCCACTGCCGCCTTTGGCAACCACCACAGATGCATCCTCGCCGGAAATATCGGCAATGACAAGCCCCGTTTCCTTATCGCGGATGACCGTGCCGTCGGGCACATGCACAATTAAATCTTCCCCGTTGTGCCCTGCCCGATTGGCAGACTTGCCGTCTTCCCCATTCTTCGCCGCAAACAGATGCTTGTGGCGAAAATCGTAAAGCGTTGTCAAACTTCTGTCGGCAACAAAAATAACATTGCCCCCATTGCCCCCGTCGCCCCCATCGGGGCCACCGGCAGGCACATATTTTTCTCTTCGAAAAGACACCAGTCCGTTGCCGCCATTGCCGGCACGAACGGTGATGGTCGCTGTATCTGCAAACATATTGGTTCTCCTTTTTTTGATTGTCTTATTCTATCATATAAACGTCCAAGCTGTCAAGAAGCTTTCCACAGTTCTCATTCCTTGTTGAGCACTCCAATCGATATAAAGCCAAAGCAAAGATAAAAACATGAAAACTTTTGGTAAATTCATTTGACGGATGTGGCAATTCCTTGTAGGTAATGGAAGCGCCGGAGGGCGCAGAGAAGAGATAATAGAGAATAGATAAAAGATATTGTAGGGCAGGGGCTTGCTTCTGCCTTGTGCCTCTATGCCTATAGGCTTATTATACAACCGAATGCCCGTAAAGTCAAGGAAAATGTAGCATATGCGGCGCAAGTAGCCTTTGCCGAGGGAAAGCGGAATTGCACATCGTTGTGCTCCAAACGCACAAAAAGGGCAGGTCAAACCCGATTTTTATCATCGTTTTGACACTGCCCTATACGAAACAAAATTTATACGATAGATTATTTGGTAATCATCACTTTTTGTGTTTCGGCATCCCATGTAACGGTTGCACCCAACTGTTCCGCAATGAAGCGAACGGGGGTGTAGGTTCTGTTATCTTTGATATAAGCGGGACTGTCTAACAAAACCTCTTGTCCGTTGACAACGGCATAATCTTTTCCAATGTAGAGGATAATTTGCAAATCATCTTTCGTAATGGTGACAACACCGAGAGCGGTTGCTTCCCATGCAACGACGGCACCTAAATTTTCTGCAACAAATCTTGCCGGCAGCATCGTTCTGTCGTTTGCAATTTCCGGAGCAACATCATTCATTTTTTCAACGCCGAATACGGTAGCCATTTTTTCACCGATTGCCAGAATTATGGTGTTGTTTTCTGCTTTATTCTCTTCTTCTGTCCACTTGGCGTACAAGGTCATGTTTTTGGTAACCTTGGCTTTGAAATCAAATGCGTTTTTAAGTTCGGCGTCCGTGAACCATCCGGCAAATACATATCCGGTTTTCACGGGATTTTCAGGCTGTGTTGCCTTGCCGTTGATGGCAACAGATTGGCTGTCAACAACAGAACCGCCGTTTGTATCAAAGCTTACGATATATTTTGTGTTGCCTGCGACAGCGCCACCGCCGCCACCGCCGCCACCACCGGTCGAACGTTTTTTGAATTTTGCCACGAGCTCGGTGTCGGCATCTGCCGTGAACGTGTAGGTTGCTTCAGAAGAAACAGCGGTATCGGCGATGCTCCAGCCGATAAAGGAATAGCCTTTATTCGCCACTACATTGACAACGACATTGCTGCCTTTGATATATTGACCGCCACCGGTTACTGTGCCGTTATCAGCAGTAATGGTGACTTTTACAATATTTGCATTGGCAAAAACGCCATCTATGCCTTGCGTTTCTACTATATAGTTTTCTGCTTTTTCTCCCGTGAGAACAAAATTGCTGAAGGTAACATTCGAAGTGGTTTCATCTGCAGGACTGTTTACTGTGATGTTTACGCGGTTAAAATCAAGAGCGACATCTGTATCAGCTGCCAGAACGCCGTCCAAAACAGCCGTTTTTTCTTCCGCATTGATTGAAACTACCGTAACGGATTTTTTGTTGATCACCAATGTTTTCTTTACTTCGACAGGTGCATAGTCCTCGTTGCCGGCTTGCTTTACCGTGATGTCAACGGTTCCGGCAGCCTTGATGTTAACGGTTCCGTCTGCCGTGATGTCTGCCACTTCAGTGTTTGCGCTTTCAAAGGTAAATGCAGACAGATAAGAATTGCTGTCCGGCGTGACAACGATGGCAAAGGAAGCATCGCCGTAGGTCATTTCGGGAAAATCCGCAACAACAATCGTCTGCGGCGTCTTTTCTACGATTTCAAAAACACCTTTTTTGTATGTCAGGCTGTAATTATCGGACAATTTCAGTGTGCCTTGCAAAATATCATACTTGCCGATTCTTTCGCCGGATTTTCTGCTGAGCGCACCGCTAAAGGTGTCATTTCCTACCAGTGTACCTGTGTAAGTGAAGGTAAGCTCGGGGTCTTCTGCACCAATGCGCTTGGTTTTGTTGTCGGCTGTTACTACGATGGCTACCTTCTTTACAGTCAAAGTCTGCTTCTTTTCAAAAGCGGCATAGTCTGCATCACCGGCTTGGCGCACGGTAATCGTGGTGGTGCCGGCGGCTTTGATTGTAATGTTACCCACTTCGTCAATTTCTGCTACATCCGTGTTGGAAGATGTGAAGGTGAAATCTGTCAGGCCGGATACGGCATCGGGGGTTACGGTAACTTGGAAATCCGCATCGCCGTATGTTTTTTCGGTGATTTGAGATACTACAATATTTTGCGGTGTTTTGTCCAAAACGGTGAGTGTTCCTGCTTTGAAGGTGATTGCATAATTTGCATTTGCCTTTAAAGTGCCTTGTGTAATGCTGAACGAACCTGCCTTGCTTCCGTTTGCCGTGGTGGCAAGCGCACCGGTCAAGGTATCGCTTCCGAACAATTGTCCTTCGGTGATAACATA
>JAFPCL010000111.1 GCA_017390225.1 Clostridia bacterium | reverse complement strand
CATCGCTTTAGGTGCTATCATTGCGCTTTTTCCGCATCCATTGATTGAAAATGCCATCAATGATTCTAAAAATACAGTCGATGAAAAATTTATAAATTTGAGCTTTTATGAAAATTATTTCAAAATTTGATTTTTTTTATAACAAAACCATTGACAAACGCCAAAGTTTGGTGTATAATTACAATTGAAAAGAGGAGATGTGATCCATCGTTTCCCGACAAAGCATCACATCATTTCTGATTAAAATTCAATTCGAAAGGATGTTTTTACTATGAAAAAGATCAATTCTATGGTTATCAAAGCAAAGAATGCTATGGCTGCAAAATCCGGTGAAGCTTACATCGATATGGTCATTAAGATTGTTATCATTGCTGTTCTTGGTGTCGTTGTTTTCACCGTTGTTAGAAGACTCGTCGGTAATGAAAACGCCGGTTTCCTGGGCAACGCAAAGAAAGAAATCGAAACCAACATTGTTTTCTAATATAATTTAAAATTTTGACTGTTCTTATGCCGGTTGTTTGTCGGGAACAATCGTTCAGACAGTCATCGCAAACAGCGGTGCGGTTTAAACCGCATCGCTGTTTTTCATTACTTAGTTAAATGATAGGTGGCAACATGGTTTCAAATATATCCGCTATTTTTGCTTCTGTTGCCGAATGGGAATTCGGCAATGCCTCCTCCGTATGGACAAAGCTTCTATGGGTTGCCTGTTTTATTGGATTCTCCTGTATGATTTCCGCCATTTCCGGTAGCCATGCAAAAGGGCGCTGGGGTTTTTCTTCCATGCGGTGGTTTCCTTTATCGACGTTGCTTTTTTCGATTCTTCTCCTTTTTTGGTTTTTTGGTGTTTCCGAAAAAGCTATTCTTGGTATGGTGTTATTTTTAATATTTCAATACGCATCAGCCGGTGATATCAAAACCCATGAAGTCGACCATTTTATTCATGTGATGATTCTCATTGCCGGCTTGGCATTTACCACTCCCGCTTCATTTCCCATGAAGCTATTGGGAGCTGTTGTTTTGTTTGTTCCGTCTTTTTTGACGGTGTTTCTCGGTGCTTCCGCCTTCGGCGGTGCCGACATTAAATTTATGGGGGCTGTTGGTTTTGTTTTAGGTCCCTGGTGCGGTGTCCTCGGCACTATTTTTGGAGGTTTTGCGGCACTTTTGATTGACATTTTCTCCGGTGCAAAGAAAAAAACAGAAGCCGGTAAAAAAGCTAAGTCCGGCCCGATTCCTCTGATTCCCTATTTGTCCTTTGGTTTTTTACTCAGCTATTTCTTGTTTTTTTAAACATGAGACAGGATCGATTTGCCCGCATCGATCCGGAAGATTTATATTGTGGGCAGAAAGGTATTGATTGATGATGAAAAAATCTCCCAATGTTGAAGGTAGCGGCGCTTCCCTCAAAACCAACAGAACCTTAATTGGTATCCTGTGCATTATTGTCGCACTTGTTCTTGTGTTCCTTGTTTCCCCTCTTCTGCAGAAGAGCTCGGGTAGCACCAAGGATATTATTCGTCTTTCCCGAGATGTTGCCAGAGGCGATGCCATCACGGAAGCAGATATTGAAATCGTTAGTGTCGGTTCTGCCGGTCTTCCCGTTGAAAACCCCAAAATTTGGCTTGACAGTGCCTATCAAAGGGAGCTTTTGCAGGGCGGAGAAAACGGTGGTCCCATGTATGCCCGAACCGATCTTTTTAAAGGCGACTATTTCAATCAAGATAAGCTGATTGAATCCAACTATGCATCGATTACCGCCGAAGATGCCTTCATCAACGACCTCAACGGCACCAAGGTCGCCATCTCCGTTTCTGCCGGCAACTTTGCCCAAATGCTGTCCGGCAAGCTTTTAAACGGCGATATTGTCAGCTTCATCACCACCCCCGACGGCATCGGCACCGGTCAGATTCCGCCGGAGCTTCGTTATGTTCAGGTTTTGACCACTACCACCGAAAATGGTTACGACCGCGACAATGTTCCGCGTAATGAAGACGGAACCATCGACGGTGCCGCCACCATAACGATGATTGTTCGTCGTGAGCAAGCCCAGCTTTTGGCGTTCTTTGAAAACAATGCTTCCTTGCACTGTGCTTTGGTCTGCCGCGGTAGCGACCCCAAGGCAAAACTGTATCTTGAACAGCAAGATGCTTATCTGGACGAAGTATACGGCGTCATTGAAGGCACAACCATCACCGGCGCACCGACCGATATGGAAGCTTTGTCGGAACAAGCCAATAATAATAACAACAATAATAACGAAGAAGAAGTGCAGGTGAACTGATATGAGTCGAATGATCGCTGTCTACGGCTCTCCCGATGCCGGAAAAACAACCTTTGCCATGAAAATGGCACAAGAAATATATGCAATGCAAAATTGTACTGTCATCTACATTTCTTCCGATCTTCGGATTCCTTCGCTTCCGATTCTGTTCCCTCGTCGAAAAAACACGGAGCTTTACTCTTTGGGTGCGGCTCTGGAATCACCCGAAGTCACGGAAAACACCATTTTGTCTGCTATCAACACGCCCAAGGGGCAATCCAACTTCGGTTGTCTGGGGTATAAAGCAGGTGAAAATGTCTATACTTACCCTTCCCTCACCGAAGATAAAATCATTGCATTGTTCACCATTGTAAGAAATTTAGCAGACTATATTGTTGTCGATTGCACCTGTGATCCTGACGACCTGTTGTCTGTTATGGCACTCGACAGTGCCGATCTTCCCTTACGTCTTATCTCCCCCGACCTCAAAAGTATGGCATACTTTGCCTCCCAGATGCCCCTGTATTTATCCCGCGGTATCAATGTTGAGAACCATGCCATTGTTTTAAACACCCCCAATGCAGACCTTTATATGCCCGACGAAGCCGTAAAAAAACACTTCAGCAACATTGTAGCTTCCATCCCCTACAGCCGCCGTGTTAAATTGCAAATGCTGGAAGGCGAAGTGCCTCAGATGGTTTCCGATAATGCCTACAGAAAAATTATGCGTAACTTTGTCCAGAAGGAGGTTCTTTCTAAATGGCAGTAAGAATTGAATTACAGTCGCTGATTAAATATGTACAGGGCTATATTTCCCAGTACTACGCAGCGTCTATTACCGACCGTTCCAAGCTGCCACAGCTGAAGGGTTACATTGAAAAATACCTGCGTGATAAGCAATACGAAGTTCCCGGCTATACGTCTGAAGAGCTTGTTGATCGTGTTTACAGTGAAATGGCGGAATACTCTATCCTCACGCCCTTTTTAGGAAGAGATGAGCTGGAAGAAATCAACATCAACGGTTGGGATGATATTGCGCTCACCTATACCAACGGTCGTATCGAAAAGCTCACCCAGACCTTCTTCTCTCCGGAGCACTGTATCGACATTGTCAAAAGACTTCTGCACCATTCGGGCATGATTATCGATAATGCCACTCCCATGAGTCAGGGGCACCTTCCCAACAATACCCGTATTACAGCACTGAAAACACCCATTGTTGATGAAGACCGCGGCATGTGCGTTTCTATCCGTCTTCTGCATCCGGCACGCGTTAACCGTCAGGGGCTCATTGATTCTCAATTTGCCACGCAAAAGATGCTGGACTTTTTGGCAATTTGTATCCGCTACGGTGTTTCCATGGTTATCGCCGGTGCTACCTCCTCCGGTAAAACCACGGTTTTGAACTCTCTTTTAACACAAATTCCCGACAACAAGCGTATTTTCACCATCGAATCCGGTGCTCGAGAATTGTCCTTGGTTCGTCGCGACCCCGAAACGGGACATGTCACCAACAATGTTGTTCATACCCTGTCCCGTCCTTCCGACAACCCGGCATACGAAATCACCCAGGAAAACCTGGTTGTTGCCTCTCTTCGTTTCAACCCCGATATTGTCTGCGTCGGCGAAATGCGTGACGTGGAATGTTATTCTGCCGTTGAAGCATCTCTTACGGGACACACCGTTGTATCTACCGTTCACGCCTCCGCCGCAGATGCTGCCCACATGCGTATTGCCCTTTTGTGTCAAAAACGCTTTCCCATTAACTTTGCTACATCTTTAATGCAGGCAGGTCAGGCGTTCCCGATTGTTGCTTATAACCATAAGCTGGAAAACAACCAACGTAAGATGATGGATATCACCGAATGTGAAATCTTGCCCAATGGTGAAAGATGTTATCACACCCTTTTCTCTTACGTCATTACCAAAAACGTCGTAGATGAAAACGGTAAATATATCATCGAAGGTCATTTCGAACAGCCGGAAATCATGTCCGATAGTTT
>JAFPCL010000009.1 GCA_017390225.1 Clostridia bacterium | reverse complement strand
GATTAGAATATTATTTATAAAGATTGTATATGCTTTGTTTTTTGCCATGAAACGGTCTGTGCCTTTTTAAACATCCCCTCTTCTCCTAAATACTCACAAACTTATATAGAAAGGATGATGATATGAAAATCAACTGGAAGGTCAGAATCAAAAATAAAATGTTCTGGATGTCTTTTATCCCGGCACTGCTTCTTTGTGTGCAGGTTGTGGCGTCGGTTTTCGGTGTTTCCCTCGATATGGGAATGCTCACGGAAAAGCTTTTGTCTGTTGTAAACGCCGCATTTTCGCTTATGGTGATTTTGGGTGTTGTTACCGATCCCACGACCGCCGGTCTTTCCGACAGCAAACAGGCACTTACGTATGAAAAACCGAGAGGGGATACAGAATGAACATCAACACGTTTATACTAACGAAAAATGATTGCTATCGTGCAGGTCGGAAGATTCGCCCGCAAGGGATTGTCGTTCATTCCACGGGCGTCAATCAGAAAAAAATGAGTGTGTTTTTGAACAGCTGGAACAAAAGCGGTGTTGATACTTGTGTGCATGCATTTATCGGGCTTAGGGCAGATGGTAAAGAGGGCGTTGTTCAGACGCTTCCTTGGACAATGCGCTCATGGGGTGTAGGCTCGGGAAAGTACGGGTCATATAACAACAGTCACATTCAATTTGAAATCTGTGAGGATGCTTTGAAGGATAAAGTATATTTTGATTGTGTTTTTGACTTGGCGGCGCAGCTGTGTGCTTTTTTGTGCCGAAGCTATGCCATTCCGATTGACGGCATTGTCAGTCATGCCGAAGCACACAAAAAAGGCTATGCCAGCAATCATGCGGATTGTGATCACTGGCTGAAAAAATTCGGTAAAACAATGAATGATTTTCGCGCGGAGGTGAAAAGAATGACAGATATACAAACAACGGTAGAGCATATGATCGAAGATGGTGTAACAACGGAGGAAAACAGAGAATCCTGGGAGCAGTTTCTTTCGGGAAAAGCACCGATGAACCCCGATTATGTCCGTGCTATTTTTGATCGCTACCACGAAAGGAAGGGATAACATAATGCTTCCTTATGCTAAAGAGAAAAAAGAAAAGACAATACGGCGTACAGTGACCTTCGGCGGAATGGATTTATCTGCTGCACCGCCGGAAGGTACTTTAAAGTATTCGAAAAATCTGTCCTCCTGTGCTTACCCGTATATCAGTGTACGGGAGGACAGAAAACAAATCAAAGAGCTCACAAACGGTTCTTATTTAGGATACTACAATGCACTTTATTATGTGGACGGCACGGATTTTTATTATGAAGATAAGGTGCGAGGGACTGTGTCGGCAGGGGAAAAACAAATGGCAATCATTGGAAAACGAATCGTCATTTTTCCCGATAAGCTTTGTTATAACATCGAAGAGGATACGATGGAACCTTTAGAGGTTCATTTTTCCTATGATTTGCCACAGGAAGATGCAAAACTTCATTTCACGGAAAATACAATTACCTATGAAACGGACGATCCGGATTTCTCTTTTGTCGATATGGGATTTCGTGCCGGCGACGGCATCTCTATCGACGGATTTTATACAGGCGAGGAAGAAGGTGCTTCGCCACAAGATGTTTGGTTTGCAGATAATAATCAAACCATCGTGCTTCGCCGTGTGGAGGATTGTGTGCTTACCTTTTCCGACCGTTCATTCTCGTCGGTCACGCCGACAGAAAAGGTTGGTAAAACGATCACAATTTCCCGAGAAGTGCCCAATCTTACAATTGTTACGGAATGGAACAACAGGCTTTGGGGTGCAGAAGGGAATACAATCTATGCATCCAAACCCGGTGAGCCGGATAACTTCTTTGTGTATGAAGGGATATCCACCGATGGCTTTGCCGCCGCCGTTGGCACGGGAGGTGATTTCACTGCCTGCCATGTGCTGGGAAGCTCTCTGCTGTTTTTTAAAGAAAACGGCGTGCATACGATATATGGCACAAGACCACAAAGCTTTCGTATCACGTGGAAGCCGATGCCCGGTGTTGCCGAAAAGGCCGGAAAGTCTATAACTATGCTGACAGATGGGCTGTTCTATTTCGGTACAAGAGGACCTTATATCTATAATGGAGCGACCTGCCGTTTTATTGGTGAGGCAATGGGAGAGCATAAGTTTTCAGATGTTATTTCTGCAAATGACGGGCGGCTTGTCTATGTTGCCATGACTGACGAAGAGGGAAATCGCGGACTCTATACATGGAATACCCAAAACGGCATATGGCTTCGGGAGGATGATGCTTATATAACAGCTTTGTGCTTTGACGGCAGAAGAATGCTTCTGATGACAAAGACTTTGCTTTTAAGTGCCGTTGGCGGCATGAATCATGTGGCATGGGAAGCACATTTGAATCCATTGCGTGAAGAAAATATTTTCAAAAAGAGATACGGAAAACTATGGATTCGTGTGGAGCTTCAAAGGGATGCTTATATTTCGGTCAAGGTTTCGTTAGATGATGAACCTTGGGTTGACTGCGGTACAATCTGTGAGCCGGGATCGCATCTTTTACCTTTACATATTCGTCCGTGTGAAAGGCTGGAGCTTCGTTTTTGCGGAGAAGGGGACTTTCGTCTTCGTGAGATTGCCCGAGAATATTCTGAGTTTTAAGGAGGAAACAATGTATCATCCGATTTTAAAACAAGTGAACAAAGAAAATCCGAAAATTGCAATTGAGGATCTGGAAAATAATATTTTGTGCATCCATGATGAGCTTGGACGTGTAATTTCGGATTTATTCGAACGAATGGATGAATGGGAGGAAAAGCATGACAACACATGAATGTATCGATCGATTTGACCGTTTGCTTCCAAATGCTTTCTGCGAAAAAACAAAGCTTTCCTGGCTTTCGGAGGTAGATGGGAAAATATCCCGTGAACTAAAGGAATACAGCTATCCGGTGGTATACGTTTATCCGCGGGATTTGCCGAAAAATCTTTTGGCGCCTGCACCCTATGATGCAATGTATCACGCCTATCTTTCGGCAATGGTGTATTTGCATAATGGAGAATACACAGCATATAACACCTTGGCGGCGTTGTTTAACCGATATTATACGGATTATACCCTTTATCTGAAAAAAACAACGCCGAAAAAAGCAAAAAGAGTTTCAGTTGTGATATAGAAAGGAGAAAAAGATGGCATATAAAAAAGAAACGGACTATATGGCGCTGATGAACAAGGCGGCTCTGTCGGGCGATCTTGAAAAAGCGGCAGAACTCGAAAAAGAAAGAAACGAAAAAATAGATGGAGAAGGACTTTCCTATCATAAAACCTATGTGTATCATACAGCTCCCGAAGGAAGCACGGCTTTAAAACCCACGGCGGCATCAAAAGCAAAGACGCCCAAAAGTACCTATGACAAAAGCTATGCCAAGAAAAAGGACAAGGCATTAAATGAAGTGTTATCTGTCGAAGATTTTTCTTATGATGCAAAATCCGATCCTTTGTTTTCGCAATATGAGAAGGCATACACCCGTGCGGCAAAGCTGACGGGAGAGGATGTATTGGGAAAAGCAAGCGAATTAAACGGCGGTCTTTCTTCCTCTTATGCGGTGACTGCCGCGGCACAAGCACAGAATGCACAGATGGACAAGTTAACCGATGTGATTCCCGAACTATATGAAATGGCATATGATCGCTATTTGAAAGACATCGACACCAAAATCAAACAGTATCAGCTGTTGGAAGAAGCGGATAGCACTGCCTACAATCGTTATCTGAAAGACAGGGAACGAGAAGATAGCCTGAAAGAAAAAGACCGTGCCTATGCACTGGAAGCAGGAAAAGCGGCATGGGATCAGATGTATGCGGAAGCAGAGCTGACGGGCGTATACAAAAATCAACCGACACGCAAGGCACAACAGTTTGATCGGGAGCTTACCGCAAAGGAGAAAGAAACGCTCGCGGATGCCGCCTGGTATGCCATTTCCGGCGGCATTTACGATGACAGCTTTGCTGAAATTTTAGGGTTGGATGCAGGCGTCTTAAAATTGCTGGCGGCATCGGCACAGACAGAACAGGAAAAAGACAGTAACGAGGATTTGATGGAGGTTGCCTGGACAGCCATCGAAAATGGCGTATACGAAGACTGGTTTTCGGATGTGTTGTCCTTGACACCTGAAAATTTAAAAGCGATGGCGGCATACAATGCACAAAAAATGCTATCGGGTAATAAAAGCACTTCTTCCGGCTCTTCGGGCGGCGGAAAAACAGGTTCAATTGACAAAGCAACCTATGGAGATATCATGGTTGCTATGGTTAATTCCGACGATCCGTACTCGGTTTTTATGTCCTACGCACCACAGCTCGGAAGAGTCGACTATGAGGCGCTGTATGATGCCATGCGTGGAATCGAATATTCTAAAAATCAAAAAAAGAAGACAGAAGAAGGTTCGTTGATACAGAAAACTTTTTTCCCTGTACAGTTTATTGAACAGCAGAGTGATGCGCCGCCGGAAGAAATCGAGCCTGTGTCTTCGAAAACGACGGAAACGTCGAACACCGATGAAAAGAAGAAAGAAAAGCCGTTTTTTCCTTTTGTCTATACGCCGCTGGATCGCCGCTTATAATGCAAAATTCCATTGACTTTCCTTTTTCCCTGTGATATAATTAAACAAAATTTCATATTTATTATTTGTTTAAACATTTTGCAGAGGGGAGGAGATGTCCTATGGAAAATATGTATGATGCGGATTTGTTTCCGGTGCTGGATGTGGATATCTTTCCAATTATGCCGGATGACGAATGGATAGAGAGTAATATTTTAAAAATCGATAGCGAGCCTACAGATGCTCACCTAAACCCGATGGAGGAGAAGTCGGTAGAAAATAAAGTAAATGTGCAGAGTAAGAAGCTATCATCGTCGGATGTGAAGAAGCCAGCGGGTGCCCCTAAAAAAACATCGGCATCAAGGGTTTATATGAGTGATGCAGAACAGGAAAAGCCAACCTCGAAGCAGAATCGAGGTGCAGTTTTAGCCCCAAAACAGCAAATGAACGGAAAACAACTTAAACCTGAACAGATTTTTTGGATTATAGTTTTCGTTCTGTTTGTTTTCGGTGCATGGCCGATTGCTTTGATTTTGTTTTTCTGCAAAAATCTTGTCTTAAACAAGATGAAAACGGAAATGAAGAAAAAAGGGCTGTGATTTTTCCGGCCCTTTTTTAAAATTTGCATGGATTATACACTGGCACTGATGGACGAAGGAAAGATTTCTCTTTGTGATCCAATCGAAAAATACCTGCCCGAATGTAAAAAAATGCATCTTCGCACGCCGAATGGAGATGGAACCTTTGAAGATCATGGGGTGCTTTCGGAAAAAATTACCGTGGAACAGCTGTTGTGTCATTCTTCGGGGATTGTCAGCGGCGGAATGTTTGATCGAATGACCGATAAAGACAGAAAAACAAGAAATGCGGCATATCAATATTATGTGAGAAATGGCGTCAGCTTTGTGCCCGGCACAATGCAGGAATATAATGCTTCCGCTTCTTTTGATATCATGATTCGTATCATGGAAACCGTGACGGATGAACCGTATGAAAGCTTTTTGAAACGAAAGCTTTTAGAGCCTCTGGGGATGAAAGATACACTCTATGTTCAAACAGACACGGAAGCTATGCGGCTTGTTGCCATGTGGGACAAAAAAGACGGTAAAGCCATCCATAGTGCACGAGATGAAAAAGGAGAGCTTGTGGATTATGGACGCTCTGTTTATTGGGGTGGGGCAGGGCTTTCCTCCACGCTTTCCGATTATATCCGTTTTGCGGAAATGCTGAGACAAGCAGTATATCTTAAAAATTCGCGCTACGACGGTGGCGCCGGTGCGGTGACTTCACTGCATTTTGAGCAGGATGTTTATGCGGCAATGGAATAAGTATGGTTTTGAAAACAGAGGGAGCGGAATTTGGAATTTGTTCCCTCTGAAATTTTTTTAATTTTTTTCAAAAAAACACTTGACAAATGGATTGAGATGTGCTATTATATCGATGCTGAACGAAGCAAACGAGTTGGCCCGGTAGTTCAGCTGGTTAGAACGCCAGCCTG
>JAFPCL010000110.1 GCA_017390225.1 Clostridia bacterium | reverse complement strand
TTTTTTGATTCTATTATCTTCCGCTGACTAAGAAGTTCAGTCTCTGAGAAGAATATCCGCTAAGGCCATGTGCATCTATGTCGATAACGACCGGCTTATACAATTCAAATGCACAGCCGCCGTAATATCTGTAAGTGATCGTACTGAGCCCGAAGGAATACGATGTGTATGGAGATGCGGACACGCAATCCAAATAGTATGTTGTGCCGATTTCTGCATTTTCCTCTTTGTCAAAAATCACCAACCTCTTTGCCGAAACATCACGAACATACATATTATTCCCAAGACCAACAAAACGATAGTCATCCGTTTCATTTGCCACATTATTACTAAAAGCAATGGGGGTGATTTGTGCAGCGGTATAAATATTTCTTTGTTTGGATTTTTCATATACCTGATCAAACATAGAAAGTGAAATGGTATTGGTGTTTTTTGTCTGCTTGATTGTCAGAACATTGTCAAAAGCCGAGTGCGTGGAGGAATCTGAACCACACCAGGTACCCCATGTTTCCCACTTTCCGTTTGCTGCATAACCGGGGCCAAAGTCAGGATATGCAATGTCATTGATGCCTGTATAATTCACACTATCCAATACATACGTACCTGTCAATGCAAGTGTAATATTTTCTTCTTTGGAAGCGATTTCTTCTGCATCTTCTTCAATGCGGAAATCAAAGCTTGCTACCGTATTGTCTTCATTTTGGATTTCCATAGTTCTGATGTAGCCCACAAAAGGTGCTGTGCCGTCTGCATTGTTGGCTACAACGAATCTGCCGCCAAACGCTTCTTCCTTTTCGGTCTTAACAGAGGTAATGGTTGCTACTTCTTCATCGTTACACAAAACACTCCAATTTATACCATCCACGGTTTTGAGCATATAGCTCGTGGTCAGCTGAAGTGCTGTTGCCGGCAGTGTGAAGGAGATTTCGGATTCTCCGACACGAACATAACCGGTCTTCGTTGAGGCAACAACAGAAAGCGTGACCGTTTCGCCGTTATAAACAAAGCTTGCCAGTGTTTGCTCGGCAGAAGATGTGATATCTTCCACAAAGGCACGAATTACGATTGCATCTGCATCCATCGAAACCTCTGCTTCTGCGGAACCACCATCAAAGTAGATATAATTCAAATGGCTGATATCCGTCCAACCGGCATATAAGGTCGTGTCTTTCGAAATTTTATTATTAAAGTCGTATAATTCTTCTGTCGCATCGTCTGCATACCAACCGCTGAATTCATAACCGACCTTGCTCGGAATTCTTTCGGGACATGCGACAGTTTTTCCGCCATCTACCGTACGGGGATTTATATACGTGCCGCCGTTTACATTAAAGGTTACCGTATAGGTTATAATCTTCCAACCGGCATACAAGGTCATTTCTCCGTATACTTTATTTGCTTCAAATACCCAAAGGCTCGTTTGTGCTTCATCGGTATACCAACCGGTGAAGGTGTCGCTCTCACCTTGTGTCGGTGTTTCCGGCTCGGGCAAAAGCTCACCATACAGCACTTGTGTTTCTGTAATTTCGCCTTCGTTATTAAAGTATACCGTTACCATTTCGTATGCCCATTTTGCATAAACCGTAACAGGACCTTCTACAGGCACTTCAAAGTCAAACAAGGCTTCAAAATCTTCATCTGCATACCAACCCTCAAAGGTGCCGTAATTATGTGTCGGATCATCAGGAATGACAATATATTCTCCAAAAGACACGGTTTGTTCCGGGATTTCACTTGCGCCATATCCCGTTTCAAAGCAGACCGTATAGCTTTCAAGCGTCCATCCGGCATACAGTGTCATTTCCTTTTCCACAGGCATCTCTGTAAAGTTCCATTTGTTTTCGCAGGTTTCTTCCGTAAACCAACCGTCGAAGACGTAATGCTTACGTTCCACGACCGGTTCCTCGGCATAATCCATGTAAATGACATATTGCTCGGGAACAACCGCTTCGGTACCCGTTTCAAAATAAACATAATAGGCATGAATATCAAAATCCGCTTCCAACACAATGTCACGGGTGACCTCTGTATCGAAATCAAAGGGAACAGGCTCGCCCGCTTCATCGACCTCTTCGTACCAGCAGTTAAACAAATGGTTTTCTTTTTCGGGATCCTGTGCAGGACGCATGATCTTGTCTTTATGCAAAATCGTTTGTGCATCGTATACTTCGCCATCTGTAACGAAGGTCACACTGTAGGTTGCCACATCCCACTTTGCCTGAAGAATAACATCTTGCATGACAACATCTTCGGAAAAATTCCATGTTTCGTTGACGTTTTTATACCAACCGCCAAAGGTATATCCTTCTCTTTTGGGTTCGGGAATTTCAACGGTGATTTTGCTTCCCTTGGCAACATACATATCTGCAAGTTCCGTGCCGCCGAATGTCAGGAAAGATATTTTTGCTGCATCTGCTATCGGACGATCCTTCGCATATGAAACCGGCATCAGATCTTCCAGCTCATGGAATGCCAAAACCTTAACACTGACAGCATCTTTCAGTTCAACCGTTCTTGCAATCGTGTAGGATGCATCCACGGGAATGGCTGCTTTTTCCGAAACTGCACAAAGCATTCTGCCGCTCGCATCAAAAAAGCCCAGCACAAGCCTTACATTTTCAGGTGCACTGAAATTCTTCACGATAATATCTGTCAACACATTTCCGTTATGGCGATACAATGTACTTTTAACCACTTCCAACGGCTGATGTGCCCAGCCGGCAACGAGTGTCATATCTTCACTCACAACATTGGATGCAAAATCCCATGCGGATTCAGAATTTTCCGCAAACCATCCCAAAAACACCATATCTTCTTTCTTTGGTGTTTGAGGAGCTTTTACTTTTTCGGTTTCAAAGACGGATGCCGTATCGTACAATGTGTCTTCCACATAGAAATTCACCGTGTACATTTTGGGAACATATACGCCGCCTTCTTTGGTTTCTGCGGCGATTTCTTCACCGTTAGCATTCATAAGACTGCCATCTTCCCATGTAACGGTTACAGGCACAAGCCCTTCCTTTGCCGTTTCCTTTACATGGAAATTCAAGCTAAAGAGTGTGCCGTTTTGCACAGTTTCTTCGGGATTACCGCTGATAATCACCGTAGCTTCTGTCAGTTCTTCCAGAACAACACCGCTTTTGGTGAGATTGGTAATCATCGTTCCCGGAAGAACCGTGCCTTTGGTGGCACCGGTAACGGTCATATATTCATTGGAAAATGTGACGGAAAGGTCCGCATAAGCAAGCCCCGGATTTTCGGAAATCATCACGGGGACCGTGACATCCTCGCCGGGCTTTGCCCATACCGTGTCGGCATAGAGCAGTGTTTGTGCCTGTGCGACACCGACGGTTGCCATCAAAACCATCAGTAATGTCACAAAAAACATCTGTATTTTTCGCATTTTAATATCCTCCCACTTTCAAATTTATCTATATTCACACAACTTTTACTGCAAGCGACTTAAAAACACTGCTGTTTCCGCTCTGGTTGTGTTTGCTTTCGGGTTGACATTTTCACCGCTTCCGCGGATGTATCCGCCTTCGACCAGTGCCGCCATGGCAGGCAGCGCATAGTCGCTGATCTGGTCTTTATCTTGGAATACCTCCAAGGAAGAGAAATCCTTAGGCTCTTCAATTTTTCCTGCCGCCAATAAAATACGGTAGGTCATCACGCACATATCCTGGCGCGTGATGTTGTTGTCGGGCAAGAACAGGTTATTGCCTGCGCCGTCGGTGTAGCCTTTTTTCTTTGCCGTGCCGATGGCATCATAGTAGTAGGCATCTTGCGCGCAGTCATCAAAGTTTTCGCTTATCTTCTCGATTTCGCCGGTCATGCGCATATAAAGCAACAGGAAATCACAGCGACGAATGGGGTTTTGGGGACTGTACTCTGTGGCAGATGTGCCTTTTACAATTCCCTTGTTGTATAAATCATATATGGCATCTTTTGCCCAATCGTAGTTTTCCAAATCCGTGAAAGAAAATTCGGGCTTTTTTTCTTCCTCTTCCGGCTTCGGTTCTGCAGGTTGAGAAGGCTTCTCCGGCTTCTCTGTATTCGGCGTATCCGGCTTTTCTTTGCCGGAATCGGTGTTTGTGTTTTTCTTGATCTTATAGGTGTATTCCTTCAGCTCCATAGGCACGTTGGTCATGGTTGCACCGTCGTCTTCAATAAATATTACGTTGTCGGGTAAGTAGGACAGAGAGAAAGAAAAGCTTTCTTTTTTATCATCCGTCACATCAAAGGTTACGGTGTAGATTTCATCTTCCAGCTCGTGGTTTTTGATATCCACCCACAAAACCGTGACCACGGACAAATCCGTGACCCCTTCTGCGCCCACGTTGGTGGCACGCATGCCGCCGTTCACCTGCTCGCTGTATGTCACCTTGGTGGGCATGAGTGCCTCGGTGTCATAGCTTAGATCCAGATTGAAAGCAGAAAGCTTGGTTTTTTCCGATACACAAACGGAAAGCTCCAAAGTATCACCGCTTTGGGTTGCTTTCATTTCAAAAGAAGATGCAAATGCTACCGTAGTCGAAAGCATCAGAAGCAGCCCAATCAAGAAACATAATTTTTTCATACAATCACCTTTCTTCTTATTTTTGAAGCACCTTCGGTGCATACGCTTTTTCATAGGATAAATTCATAAACCGTGTGACGGTAAGATCTGTGCCGACAGTGAAGCCCTCCAGTGTAAATCCGTCGGCTTCTTTGGTAATCCCATCGGTGCTTTTCTCGGATATCACAAAAATACAGAACGACTTTGCAAATTCCTGCACCCAAAATCGAACGGGGATTTTTCCGTCTTCTCCCAGCCCCAGCGGATATAAATCCTCAAAGGGCATCCGCTCTGTATCATTGACCAGAAGCTCCGGATAGATATAGGCAAACCCGTCTTCGGGGGTGATAAGTGTTTTAAAATATCCTTCTTTGTATCCGTCGTTGTTGAAATCGGCATAAAACACACCGTTTTCCAGGGTTTCATCCTCAGACCAAAGCATATCTTCATTATTGTCATTGTACACACGGGAAGCAAAGGCGTCTGCCGCTTCTGCCACATATTCCTCACAATCCGCCGCCGTGCGCACATAACTTGTGCCATAACGGGAAATTTCTGCCGTTTGCACCAGCTTATCCTCCTCCACCGCATACAGAATCACACTGTGGTAAATGCCTGTTTCGGGATGAAACCCTTTTTGCCAAAGGTAGATTCTATCGTTATAGCTGAAAAATCCGCCCTCTGCCGCAAGACACTTTTTTTCAAAGATTTTTTTGCAGCTTTCATTATACAACGAAAACGCATCTTTTTTCAAAAACAAGTAATCCTTTTCCCCGTCGGCATCCGCGTCTGCAACGTAGAAAGCCTCCACTTCATGACTCTGCACGTCAATCATACCGGAAGGATAGAAGTCCTCGCCCGTCGCTTTGGTTCCGACTTTATTTTTTTCGAAAAAGTCAGCTTCCTTTCCTTCCTCGATACTCGATGCCACAAGCTCGCAAAGTGCAAGATCAATCGGCGTATTTTCCGTAACGGTGATGCAGGTCTTATCCTCTACAAATCCATCCTCATTTTGCGATGCACAGCCGCACAGCAAAAGAGCAAACAACACGCCTAAACAAGCTATTTTTTTCATTCTTTCATCTCCGACCATAGTTTTACTCATATTATCACATTATCTATTTTAGCATATCTTTTTTAAATATGCAACAGGAAAAAACAAAAAACATAAAAAAACGGCACAGCAGCCGAAAAAGCTACTGTGCCGTCAATGTTAATAGGGAGAAACGACATTCTCTTTATCTATTTTATTGCCGATGAAAACCACATCGCCGTCGATTGCGATTTGTCCGCCCATCAAGGCGGCGACACCTTCGGCATCAATGTAGATTCTGTCATTGATCATCTGCATCGGGCCATCATAAATTACGGTACGGGCATCCTTCTGCACCTTCAATGCGTCGAAGGATATACTGAAATTCTGATCTTTGTATACCACAAATACCACACGGCGTTTGGGGGAAACCTCAAGGCGTGCACCGAAATATTCCAGTGCGGGGCGAATCGGCACTAAAATCTTGCCATCAACACGAACAGGCACAAAATCTTTAGAATCTTTTGCCATCGTTCCCATATAGCTGACCGAAGAGCCGACTTTCATCACCAGTGCCGATTGCTCGGAAAGCTTGCCGGAGATTTCTTCCGAAAGATTCGGAACTGCTTTCTTCCAGCGATAGTTGAATCGATCATCGGGGGCTGTGTCGCCCAAATCATAGAAGTCCATGATTTTGTCGGTGGTTACGGAATTGTCTGCCCATTTAAAATCAAAGGAAGCGATGTCACTTTGCATTCCCAATACGGACAGCGGAATCTTCACTTGCAATTCTTTTTCGCCCATCGCATAGGGTGCATCCCCTACTTTTATCCAGTTCCATCCATCTTGGTGCTTTTCCACGGACAACATTTCCCCGTCACGAGAACGATTGACCAGATAGTCATAGCCGTACCAGCCGGTGGTGTAGTCGCCGTCACTGTTGATAAATAGGTTCATGAAGTTTTGCGTGTCCGTGCCGATGAAGCTGTCTTTTGCCGCCACATAGAAGGACACAGAATCACCAAAGAGAGAAACCTTCGCTATATCAATATCGTTTCTGCCCGTTTCGTTCACATACACTTCATCACCCGAAGTGGCAGGCTCGTTTCTGTGGGCGATATCGCCTAACGTATCATAATAGGTCGGGTTCACCGTCTTCCATGCAGAGAAATCCGCGGTGATTTGGATGTCTTTTGCACCATATGCCGTGGGGATATCGCGCACACCTTTGTATTTTCGAATTGCTTGCACCGTCTGCTGATAATAGTTGTCGCCAAGCTTGCCGTCCTCCGGCTCTAAATCGCGGGAAAATTCGGGATTGAAATTATCCACATACTGATGCTTTTTGCGCTCGTCATTGATATCAGAAATATAGGTGTTGGCGGTGTGCGAACCGGAGCCTTCCCATCTGCCTGCCCACCATTCGTTCCAGCCGGTAATCATCACAAGGGGCGGCTGAACTTCGTATGCCGTTTCCCATTGCTCTGCGTATGCCAGCCCCAAGGGCGTAGTTTCCAGCTCAAATTCAAAAGCACCCAAGCCGTCGGTGGGCTGTTTCCCGTCGTGATAGCTTCTGCCGGTAGACGTGTTGGCATGGAAGCCGCAGGCAACGGACACCTGCTCAATGTTGCCTTCTTCATCCTTGCCGGGACGTTGCGGCGATTCCGCCAGCCATGGCCAGCGACCTTTGCCGCCGCCTGTCCAACCGTTGAATGCCCAGCTTCTGCGGAAGGTCATGCTGTTTCGGACTTCTTCATTTTCCACAGCTTCGCCGACTGCCAGTACCAAAGGCTTCCCTTCCCAGCGGAACCACAAATCGTCATACTTTCCACTCTTCATAAAATAGTAGTACACATTGGTGCTTTGACGATTGCTTCGGTCATCATGATCGCCGAAAAGGAAGCTGACTTGCGGCGTGTCGATGCCTTCTTTTCTCATTTGGCTCCACACATTGAAAATGACCTGCAAAGTGCCGGGATAGCAAATATCATTGGAATTATCAAAGAAGATGAAATCTACACCGGCATTTTTTAGCATGGTTGCATGCTTGCGGATGACCCATTCATCTCCGGCACGGTAGTAGCCGAAATAGGGGCGGCTCCAATAGTGCTGATACCCTAATCCCCCTTGTGCCATCACATCCCACACCGCTTCGACGCCCCCGGCGTTGTAGGCAGCATTGTGGTCATACAGTGCCGTGTTTTTCGTTTGATGCCACACGAAATAGAACATACCGACAAAGCGGTTTTGCTGTGAATAGCCCACATCGTAAAGCGTGGGCGCCACTCTTCCCAAATCGTCCACCGCTACCCATGTGTCACTCTTGGTATCACGAATGGGAACAATCTCTTCTTGGATTTCTGTTTCTTTTCCGAATTGCATCCAGTTCAACATAGCATTTCCGTACACTACATGGATGGAAAGGCTGTGCTTGCCGTTTACGGGCGGAAAATAAAAGGTCGTTTGTGTCCAGGTGAAATCCATATCGTCGCAGGGAAGATTGCCTTCTGCCAAGATAGTTTCCGCATCTAAAAGAATCTGAACATACGGAATGCAGTTATCGCTCTTGTGGCGAATCGTGAGCGATGTGATATTCTCGTTGCCAAAATCTATGTTATCATATTGTGCTGTCCTGCCTTGTCCGACGGTAATGTATTTATATCCGCCTTCCGATGCCTCCGTATCGATGATTCTTACCATTCTGTTGTTATCCAGAATTTCCGATTCAAATCGATCCAAGAGATTTTGCGGACGGGGTACGTCAATAAATCGCTGGGGCACTTCGGCTTCTGTTGCAAAGGTTGCCTCGGAATAGCAAATTTTATCTACGTAAAAGTTCCATCCCGCCGAATTTTGATTCGATGCCAAACGGAAGGTGTTGACGCCCTTTTTCACGGGCACGGCAATGTGCGTATCGGTGAACCGTCCCCATCTGCCATTGGCAATATTCGTAGCTTCGAAATTTACACCGCCCTCCAAAGCATCGTCGGGCAGATTCATATAGTAGCGCATTTTCACGTCATGTCCCGTCATGTGGGCATGGTCATAGGAAATAATGATTTTCTTGTAGCCGTCTTCTTGGGAGGTAAAGGTGATTTTTGCACCGCCCTGCCCTTTTTCGCCGCCCTCGTATTTCACGCACACGGTTTCATTTTCTATCACGGCAGGCGCAACAGCTTTCATCTCCGGCAATTTGACTTCATGTACCGGAATTTCTCCGGCATAGGCAGGCACCAAAGCCGCCAAGACAAAAAGCCAAGTCAATAAAAAACATTTTTTCATTATTTCTCTCCTTTATCTGTTTTTAAAAGGGGAAACTGCATTTTCTGTATCTTCTCCAAGCAAAACTTCTCCTGCCCCTGTCGCACACGAAAAACCGAAAGCTTTCGCAAAATCCTCGGCGGCAATGTAGAGGCGGTTCCCCACAAGCTGTGGTGCCATGGTCATGGCAAGTGTTTCTCCGCCGCATTTCAATTCCATGGTATCTCCCAACGTAATGGAATAATACATGCTTTCATCCATAACAAATGCCGTGTGGCGTTTTTCATTCCATGTGACAGACAGTCCCAAGGTCTCTGCCGCAAAGCGCAAGGGAATCATGGTTTTTCCGTGAAGGTTTATCGCTTGATTGTCCGTAACATCCATGGCATTCGTGCCAAGATAGGCGACTGTTTCATTTTCTTTCATGGCAAGCAGTGTTTTTGAAGATATCGCATAGGATTCTTCCGCCGAAAAACCGTCCTGCGCCTTGCGCCAACGATAATTAAAGCGATCATCGGGAGCGGAATCGCCCTTGTCGTAGAAATGCATCACGGTGCCGTCGGTGATTGCATTGTCTGCCCATTTGAAATCAAAATAAGAAACATCATCACTTAATGCCAGTACCGACAGCGGAATTTTCACTTGCA
>JAFPCL010000109.1 GCA_017390225.1 Clostridia bacterium | reverse complement strand
GAGGTAGATGGCTTCGGGGCTGAACAAGACGGCGTTTACCATGTGTCAGAGCCGGAGCTGGGCATGGAATATCATATTCGAAAAAAAGAACAACAGTTGTTTACGTTTTCTAAATTGCATCGGGGACAAAGCTTCCAAGGTATGATTGAGGGAAGCGAAGGGGCGTTGGAAGCAGTAAAAAAAGCCATAGATGCCGTTGGCGGCGTGGTGAAAATTGGGGCTTCCGGCACAGCGCAGTACGGAAAATGCCGCATAAGTCTTTCATTGCCGCAGGCGATGGAGAGTATTACGATTAAAGAAGGGGAAACCATCGTTGCCGAGTGCATTTCGGATGTGATTCTTTGCAATGCATGGGGGCAGAATGTTGTGAACGAAGAAACACTTTTGCATGCCTTTTCCGATTACATAACTTATGAGAACGCACAGGTCTTTGCCAAAAATGGCATGACCGGCGGATATAATGCCAAGTGGGGCATGCCGAAACAGCGGATGGAAACCTATCAGATGGGCACGACCGTCGTGTTTTTCGGATGCGGCGTCTGCACATTGCCCGAAAGCTTTTTTATCGGCATGAGAAACAATGAGGGCTACGGGGAAATTCGCTTGAGGAAAATACAGCAAGCGGAATGGAAAAAAGAAGATGTTGCCCCCAAAAAGCAAATCATCGGAAGCGCGGCACAGAATGAAACGGTGCAAAAAATAGAAGCCCAAAGAAGCAAGAAAAATATAGCTTTGCAAGGCGCAAAGGATGCAGAAAAAGCATATGGAAAGCATGTGGGATTGTCAGGAAGTGCCACCATGCGCCTTTTGTCGGCATATCATGCATTGGTGAAAAACGGGGTGCCCGAAAATTTGGTGGAGCAGTATGAAAATATTATCCCCAATTTTTCTGCCAATCGAGAGCTGTATGCACTTTCCAAAGAAGTGCTTTCGGGCTTTCTGCGAGCGGGAAGCGAAGATAGCATGCTGTTCTGCGAATATCTCAAAAACTTTATCGGCAGATATAAAGAACTCGGACAAAAAGAAAGAAAGGGGGAAAAGCCGTGATCAAACAGTTGTTTTTCAAGGCGGATCTTATCTGCGAATCGCCCTTTGCCATCGGGAACGGATATCGCAATATGACAGATAAAGACGTGCTCACGGATGCGGCAGGAATCCCTTTTATCCCGGGCTCTTCTCTTGCCGGCGTGTGTCGCCACTACTTAGAAAATGCCGGATTGCAGGTTGCCAATCTGTTCGGAGATATGGACAGGGAAGAAGACAGCCGAATTGTATTTTATGAAGCATTTTTAACCAATGGGGAAGGCGTGAAAAACCTTCGTGACGGGGTTGCCATCGACCCAATCTACGGCACAGCCATCGAAGGAAGCCGCTTTGATTATGAAATCATCGAATCCGGTGCGGTGTTTTCCTTCCGTATGATGATTGATATGAAAGATGATGCAGACAAGGAAGCCGTTGACCGCATCGTATGCGGCATGAATGACGGAGAAATCCGCATTGGCAGTAAAACCGCTCGCGGCATGGGGCGTGTGAAACTAAGCAATATGTATTGCAGTATCATCACCGATATATATGATTTGCTTGATTTTTCGTGGGATGCCATGCAGGAAATATACGAGCCGAGCTATGCAGGCACAAAGCTGTATCAGACCTACACATATGATTTTGATGTGGCGGCATTTACCTATATTGCCAATAAGGCAACACTGTACTGTCATGATGAAAATAGAGTTGTCGTAGGAGAACAGCTGAAAAACACGCACGGCGAAAGTGTGATTCCCGGTGCTTCTTGGGCAGGGGTATTTCGTCATCGGATGCACAGAATTCTTTCAGAAATCGGATATGCGCAGAATGAAGCGTTTTTAGAAAAAGTGTTTGGCTCTATGCAAAAAGCATCTTGCCTTGTGTTTGAGGACAGCATCATAAAAGAAGATCACCCCATCCATCAAACGCGAACGGCTATTGACAGATTCACCGGCAGCGCCGGCGACAAAAAGCTGTTTACGCATCGCCTGTCTGTCGGCGGCATGGTGACGTTGACTGTCCATGTCAAAAAGAATTGCCTAAAAGGTGATGAACAGGCCCTTTTGGAACAATTGCTCACACTTTGCGTGCAAGATATCCATGACGGGCTTGTGTCTGTCGGCGGACAGGGCAGTATTGGCGGCGGCAGAATGAAACGGCATGGGGAGGAACAGGCATGAATACAATAAAAACAAGCAAAAAAGCAGTTGTTTATGAAGATTTGCAAGCAGTTTTTGAAGCGATAAAAGCGTATGATTTTGTGCTTTTGATGCAAACCGACAAGGTGGAATATTTGCATGTGGCAGATGTTGCCGACCTGAAACGATTGACGGAGCTTCGTGCCCATACCAAAGAAGAAGAACTTCATCTGGTCAAGGTGGACGGCCTTTTCATCGGCAGAGTCCGTCGGGACGGCGAAGGAGAAGAAACGGAATACATGGATGAAAAGCAATGCCTGTGGGGCACGGCAAAAAGCTTTGACGGAACATATTCGTTTTTGCATGAAGATAGGGGAATATCTCTTCGCTTGCCCATCTGCGTTCCAAACGGAACAGGGGCATATATGACGATCAGAAGCTATCTGGATAAAGAAGATTTTATATTTACGGATTATCGTATTGTGAACATAGAAGCGGAAGGAGGTGCTTTGGGTGGACAGGCGGAATAAGAATTTCAACGGGGGTAGACCCAACCGAAATCCAAAGAGCTTTGTGCCAAATGAACCGGAACGTGATGTCATAAACCCGTATACATTTATTCCCGTAAGCGAAAAAGCACCCTGTCGCAAAGCTGTGGAATTCGGTGATTTATCGGGCTATATCGATTGCACCATAAAAATTCAAAGCCCTGTGTTCATTCCGAATTCTTCAGGTGAATTTTCAGATGAAACCATGCCGGAACATAAGCATCGTGTGTTTTTTTTCTACGAGGATTTGTCGGAACAGAAAAAGCTGACAGATGCGATTCGTATGCCGCAAATGCCCATTGTGCCCGGCAGTGAAATCCGCGGTATGCTTCGCAATGTTTATGAACAGCTGACCAATTCTTGCTATGTACACATAGACGAGAACAACCTGCCCTTCAAAAGAAGCGCAGAACCCAAAGAACTGTGCCTCCTGGTGTGGGATGAAGCATCCAAGGGCTGGCGTATTTATGCCGATGTGGAGCGTAATGTATATAAAGGTGCAATTATCCATAAAAATGGTGGAATGGTGTTGGAAAACACCTTCAAAGGTCGATATGATATCGATGATCAGTATCGGAAAACCTACAGCGTGTTCGATACGGCAGAAAGCTACAGAGTGTCGTTTGATCCGAAAAATAAAACGATTTCAAAAGATGCACAAGGGGCTTGGTTTGTGCACATCCCTTCAAAAATGAAAACGAAAATGGGCGGCACTTGGACGGCAAATCGTCAGATTGTATACACGGCGCAAGGATTGTCACCCGAAAAAGGAGGGCTTCTTTCCGATGAAGTGATGCAGAGGTTTCAATATGTTTTGGGAATGTGCGAGAATGTCAAGGGCGGCTATATGGACGGAAGCTTCAATAAATCGGGAGATTCCAAAACACGTACTGCCATCTACGCCAAGCGCTACAGACAGAAATTGCCGCTCATTGTGTATGCGGATAAAAACAGTGTGCAAAAGAATTTTACCAACGACATTATTTATCTGTCGCCGGCTTCCATGACCAAGGAGTTTTTCGGGCAGACGATTTTATCGATTTTGGAAAAAAATGCAGAGCATCAAAAATGCGAGAGCCGTGATGCCGCATGTCCGGCGTGTCGCCTGTTTGGGATGATCGGAGAAAAAAGCAGTTTGCGCGGGAAAATCCGAGTGAGCGACGGACAGCCGAAAGAATATCAATTCGGGCATGAGATTACCCTTCCCATATTGGCAACGCCGAAAATTTCGGCTACGGAGTTTTATCTCAAAAAGCCGGGCTCTATGCAAGAAGATGGTGTTTGGACGTATGACTACTACACGACATACAGAGGCAGTGGGCGAAACATATCCTTTATCCGTCATCCGTATGTGCCGACCTTGGCAGGAAGAAAGGTTTACTGGACACATAAGCCAACATTTAAGTCGGAAGAGAAAACGAAAATGAACAGCTCTGTCACGCCGATTGTGTCGGGAAGCTTTTCCTTCCGTTTGTATTTTGATCGCTTGACGGCGGAGGAAATGGAACAGCTTTTGTTCAGCATCGAATTGTCGAAGCGAAACGGGGAAGAAAAGGCGTGTCATAAAATCGGTGGCGGCAAGCCTTTGGGCTGGGGTGCAGTACAGGTTACGGCAGATCAGATTACCTGCTTCTCCTATCAGATGCAAAACGGAAAAATCGAAAGAGCGGGAAAAGCCTATGTGCGGAACGAAACCATGCGAACAGCCGTTGAAAGCACGAAAGAAGCAGAGCAAATCCTGTGTTATGCACAATCAAAAGGGGTGGATTCTTCTATGGTTCGCTATCCTGCCCGCATGAACAGAAACGGAGAACGAAAAATCTTTGAATGGTTTTCCAAAAACCGAGGCAGTATTTCCATGCCGAAAATCCGACAAGTTTTGCCGACAATCGATGACAAAAACAACAAATTGAAGGAATGATAATTCGCAAAAGATATGGAAAACAAGAAATTTGCAAAAAGACAAATCTTTCTTATGAAAAAGACTTGCATTTTTCTGAAAATGTGGTACAATGTAAAAGAACGATTTTGCTTTTAACTACATACACGGCAAATCAAAATATTTTATGAGGTGATTGAAATGGGTTTGGTAACAACAAAGGAAATGTTTAAGAAAGCCTATGAAGGCGGCTATGCTGTCGGCGCTTTCAACGTGAACAATATGGAAATTGTTCAGGGTATTACAGAAGCTGCTATGCAGGAAAAGGCTCCCCTGATTCTGCAGGTTTCTGCCGGTGCTCGTAAGTACGCAAAGCACGTTTATCTGATGAAGCTGGTTGAAGCTGCAATCGCAGACACAGATCTTCCGATTGCTCTGCATCTGGATCATGGTGCAGACTTCGAAATCTGCAAATCCTGCATCGATGGCGGTTTCACTTCCGTTATGATCGACGGTTCCAAATATTCCTTTGAAGAAAATATTGAACTGACCAAGAAGGTCGTTGACTATGCACACGCACACGGTGTAGTTGTTGAAGGTGAGCTGGGCAAGCTGGCAGGCGTTGAAGATGATGTCAATGTTGCTCCCGAAGATTCTTCCTACACTCAGCCCGACGAAGTAGAAGAGTTCGTCACCAGAACCGGTGTTGACTCTCTGGCAATCGCTATCGGCACCAGCCACGGCGCATTCAAATTCACCGGCGAACCCAAGCTTCGTTTTGATATTCTGGAAGAAGTCGGTCGTCGTCTGCCCGGTTTCCCCATCGTTCTGCACGGTGCAAGCTCCGTTGTTCCCGAATATGTTGATATGATTAACCAATACGGCGGCAATATGCCCGGTGCACAGGGTGTTCCCGAAGAAATGCTCAGAAAAGCAGCTTCCATGGCAGTCTGCAAGATCAACATCGACTCCGACCTGCGTCTGGCACTGACCGGTCCCCTTCGTAAGCATCTGGCAGAGCATCCCGATCACTTCGATCCTCGCCAGTACCTGACCGACGGCAGAGATGCAATCCGTGAGATCGTTCGCCATAAGATCGTGAACGTTTTGGGCTGCGCAAACAAGATCTGAACAATTAAACGATAGAAATGATTGCCGTATGTTTTTGCTGTATGCGTAAAGACATACGGCTTTTATCCAATTTTAAAATCAAACCGCATAAATAGCGGAAAATGGAGGTTTTCACCTATGAAAAGAACCCTTTCGCTTCTTTTCGCATTGCTGATGCTCATGCTTCCCGTTCTCGTGGTTGCCGAGCCTGTCACATCAACAGATGTCACCGTTAAAGTCAATGGTGCACCCGTGGTATTTCCCGACCAAGGGCCGATTATTCAAAATGATCGCACCTATGTGCCCGTTCGTGCCGTCACGGAAACGCTGAAGGCAGAAGTTACGTGGGACAACGACACAAGAACGGCGTTTGTCCGAAGAAACGGAATTCAGCTTGCGATTGCTATCGGCAATAGAGAAATCGATGTTACCATGCCCGACGGCGCAAAAACCGTGGTGATTATGGATGTTGAGCCTATTATTGTTTCCGATCGTACCCTGTTGCCCATTCGCTTTGTGGTGGAATCTTTGGGCGCACAAGTTGGTTGGAATGATAAAACGCGCACGGTTCTGATTGTGGATGAGAGCCTGAAGGTTTCCGAAACACCCCAAACACCCGAAGTGCAAACCAAGCAGGTCACATCTCTTCAAATGTCCGATCGTGATGTTACAATGGATAGATTTGATACATTGGAATTGATTTTAACGGCAGAATATGCCGATGGTTCCCGTGTGACGGTCACGCAGGATGCAAGCTGGAGAAGCTCTTCTTCCTCTATCGTGACCGTAGATAAAGGACTGGCTACGGCGAAAAACTACGGTACGGCTGTGGTTACTGCAACCTACGGCGGCAAATCTGCATCCTGCAATATCACCGTTGAAGCCGTGGATGCAGGGATTGATAATATTTTCACATCTTCCCGTTTTGTGTCTGTAGAAGAAGAAAACAGCCAGTATGTCACGGCGATGGTCAACTTCAGCGATGGTATTGAAAAAGATATCACCGAAGAGGCGGAATGGCGTTCCGGCGATGAGGCTGTTGCTGTTGCCGAAAACGGCAACATCTACGGTATTGCCAAAGGCTCCACGGTCGTTACGGTGCACTATGAAGGTTATGAGGTTTCCATCTTCGTTACGGTTACCCCTAAGCCCGAAGATTTCAGCGATGAAGATTTAAGTAAAGTCGTCTATAATTATAAGGGCGATGACTACCTTGTCTATGCCGAAGGCGCAGGTTTATACACGGAGATTCTGCAGTACAATGATTTAGCAGATTCCTTTGATGCGTCCAAGGCAGTGGAAAACGGAAAATATGTTGTTTTGCAAACAAAAGCCAAGGGTCCCATGGCGATGATGGCAATGGATCTTTGCTTGAAATATAATCCTGAAGTTGTCAAGCCCACGGCGGTGAAATTCTATTCCAACGGCACAGCTGATTCCATGGGAACCTATGGGGAAAAGGGCTTTGATAAAGATAAGGTAACGGTTCTTTGCGAAGAAGTTATGGATGAAGTGGATTTTGAAGCCGGTCAGAAAATCACGACACTGACCACTCGTGAAGGTGATCCGGTCATTATCTCCACATTCTACCGTATACAGCCCGTTGTGCTGGAAGAACAAGAAGAATTCTATGTGTTCAACACATATTTTGAAAAGGTAGATGGTATGACATTGTCTGCAGGCGATATCCGTTTGTCCGATGATGTTTTGATGACCACACTGTATGCCTTTGATGATGTCACGATTTGTTATGGCGCAGAAGTTAATCTCAAGGATAAAAAATGGATTCCCGACGCATTTTATTTGTCGGAAATCCAAGAATATCAAGGTCCTGTGCCTGTCGATTTCGTGATTGGAATTGACACGGAAACAACCTTGACCGCAGGTAGCACCGCAGGTATTTTCACATCGGTTACCTTTGATGACGGAACTACGAATGCCCCGGAGGTCACCGTTCGGTCTTCGGATGAAAACGTTGCCTACGTTGAAGGCGGCGTACTTTTCACCGTAGCCCCCGGTACGGCAACGATTTCCGCCACCTATGGTGGACTGGAATCTACCTTCGATATTATCGTCACCGAATAATTATCGGATCAGAAAAAAAGTAAGAATAGACGCCGCGGCAGTGGCGCACAGTGCAAGAGAAACCCAAAGGGGATAGCTCTTGCACTTTTTTTTGTACATGTAGGGCGGCTCCGAAACCTCATGAAGACAAGAAAGCGCAATGCGTTCTGCTTCGGAAATGATACTGCCTTCATCCGCATGGGCATTCTTGCGAAGAAAAAACACGGCTTCTTCAAACAAGGGGGAAGATAAGGGGATGACGACGACTTGTCTTTGATTTTGCATAAAAATCATTCCTTTCAATGGATTGTGTATGGATGCTTTTGGCAATAGTATGGGAAAGAAAATAAAAAATTATTCATTCAAAAGGGAAATATATGACCATGATTGTCACATCATCTTTCGGGTGAACGGCACGGGAATAAACCATGGATAAAAGACAGCGCAGTGCCGCTTCCGGAGAAGACGGGCCATCGCTGATGGCGGTGGCGATAAAGTTTTCTTTATCCTCAATTTCAGGAAAACTATCCGATAGTCCGTCAGATACACAAAAGAGCATATCGCCATGATGCAAAAGAAGATCCCACTGTTCAAAGCAGTCACTTGTCACCCCCACGGGGAGCGTCGAAGAACCGATAATGTCTACTTGTCCGTCCTTTCGACGGATAAACCCTGCGGCGGCGCCGGCTTTATACCATAAAAGTCGTCCGCTTTCGGGAGTAATCATAATGACGTCTAAGGTCGAAAACGTATTTTTTTCACATCCGGCAACAGCATTGACCATGCGGATTGCCGACGTGAGGGAAAAGCCGGAGAGAATCAAACGTCCGGCAATGTCTACCAAATGACGGCTTTTCTTTGCCGCTTCCCGTCCGGTGCCGCAACCATCGCTGAGAAGGGCTAAAAAGTTTCCATCCGGCATAGTGAAAGAAAGGGTACTGTCGCCACACGCATCTTCCGTTGCTGTGATGGCATGCAGATGAACACGGGGGGTGTGTGCGGCGCGAGGGCGATACCAATTGATGCATCGGCGGCAATCGGGAGGGCCGATGCGTTCATAATCCGTTCCGAACACCTTGGAAATCAACTGCGGAATATCTGCCGTGCAAGTCCGCATCCCGGTACAGTTATCCCCTTGGATGCACACAAGCGGCAAATCTTCTTGCCCCGAAAAGAACAAAATATCGCGTACAGATATTTTGCTTTTCAACAACAGTTTGCCAAGTCGTTTTTTATGCTCCGGCATTGCCATCGGCATCGGCTTTTTGGGCGTTTTGGAATTTAAAACGATAGACATTTCCTGCGCCCACAGGGCGCATAATTCCCGAGAATCATGCAGACGGCTTTCGGCTGTCTTTTGCATGCGAAACAGCATACGGGCACATCCGAAAGCGGCGGCAAGCTGTTCCTTTTGGGGGCAATCTCCAATGTGGGAAACACAGATGGCTTGTCCTGTGCGAAGCTGTTGTTTTAGTTGAGCAACCACTCGTTCGCCGGCGGGCTTTTTTGCACAGTATATTTTTTTGTTGCAGGAGGAGCAGATGACGGAAGTGACACTCAGTGCCAATTCCTCGGGAGAGGCGGCACTGTCCGATTTGGGATAGCCGGAAAAAATAAACGACAGCTCACGGAGATTTCTGATTTTATCATCATAAAAAGGAACAGCGACTTCCTGTGGTGGTGCGGTCGGAGGAATGAGTTCCTTTTTTAAGAAAGTATAAGTCTTGTTCGGAAGAAGTAGAATACATAAAGCCCCCAAAGTAATCGATAGATGATCCGGAAATAAAGGCGCTTTCGCATAATAGCATAACAGATTCCCGAGAAATGCATACAAAACCGCCGCTATGTATCGATTTGCCGTGATATAACCGCAAAAAGCACACAAAGCACCGAAAACCGCACCAAATCCGCTATTGCCGACGGGAAAATAAGCAATGGCACCAAACAGAAGGCTACACAGTGCATTTTCCGAAACAGACAGCATGTCCACGGCACACAGAGAAAATACAACCGTAAGAAATATACAGAAAGAAAAATACTGATAAGATAGAAGACAGGAAAGTCCCAAAAGGAAAATACATACGGTCGACAGGACAAAAGCTTGTTCTTTCATACAAAGACTGCGGCGCGGCATACGTAAAATAGAAGTGCCGCGTGCGACGCAATAGGTGCAAAAGGCACACAGCACGGCAGAAACAACACTGTTGATCCACCCGGAAAGCGAAAGCCCAAAAGCGGCTTCTGCCGTAAGATTGCCCGTAAGGGCACATAAACCGCCCAAAAAAGAGCGAACGGTGACGGGCGGCAGTGATGCATAAAACAAAAGGACGTAGAGAAGATAGAGAAAAACAGCAAAGAAAAAACCGAGAAAGCTCCAAAGACTATTGCCGCTTAAAAGAATCCCCAGCGCACTGCCGACAAAATACATGATGCCTTTTTTATCTCGGGTAAAACAGGCAAAAGGAAGACAGAGCGCAAAAGGAGACACCCGAAAAAAAGTGACCGTACAACCGAAAATAACAGAGAAAATTAAAGGGAAAAAAGTAAAAAGCCGCGGATAAAGCTTCTGCATAAAACGAATGTTTCGATTATGCTTGCGTATATGCTCTGCAGCAAACAAAACAATCACACCTTTCTGAAAGTATATAATAATGATTGTATTGTAACGGATAGCACCTTTCTTCGTTTGTCGAATGGTTGAAATGATGCAAAAAACTTTTCGGGAATATCAAACAAAAGAGAACAAAAAGAATGTAGTGATTTGGGAAAAAACAAGAAACAAGCACAAAGAAGAACAAGAAAACAGAGCATTTGAAAATATATGTGGTATCATGGAATAAAGAATTTTCGTTTCTCTTTTTTGTACAAATTTTACAAATATCCGCCCAATGAAAACCACTCTTTTTTGGAATGGGCAATGGACAAAAGAGGGGTTTTTTGTTATAATAAGCAGGAAATCAAACAAGGGAGGATTGAGGCGGTAAAAATGTTTTTGCCGTAGGAAAAATGAAAGTATTTTATCCCAAACTTATTGAATGTATCAAAAGTTTTAAAGGCAAGCAAGTGGGGCAGGATATCGTTGCCGGTATCATTGTTGCCATCATTGCTCTGCCGCTGTCCATTGCGCTTGCTATTGCCTCGGGCGTAGCACCGGAGCAGGGGCTCTACACGGCGATTGTTGCCGGCTTTGTCATTGCGGCATTGGGTGGAAGTTCCGTGAACATTTCGGGCCCCACGGCCGCATTTGCAACAATTGTTGCAGGCATTGTTGCCGTGCACGGTATGAGTGGCTTGGTTGTTGCCACCATCATGGCAGGTGTTCTTCTGATTGCGATGGGGCTGTGCCGCTTCGGTAGTCTTATCAAGTATATTCCCTATACGATTACTACGGGGTTTACCTCCGGTATCGCACTTACCATTGTCATCGGTCAGCTGAAAGACTTCTTCGGGCTGACATTTCCCGAAGGAACCCATGCCGTGGAAACGATGGAAAAGCTTTCGGCTGTTGTAAAAAGCTTCGCTACGTTCAATTGGCAGAGCTGTCTGGTAGGGGCATTGGGGCTTTTGATTTTGATTCTTTGGCCGAAGGTCAGTAAAAAGATTCCCGGTTCTTTGATTGCCGTTGTTGTGGGCGTAATTGTAGTCAAGCTGTTTTCCATGGAGGTAAACACCATTGGCGATTTGTACACGATTTCGGGAGATGCACCGAGATTTTCGCTTCCCGACGTTAATTTTGCCATGATTAAAAATCTGTTCCCCAGTGCAGTAACCATTGCCGTGCTGGCGGCGATTGAATCACTACTTTCTTGTGTTGTATCCGACGGTATGATTGGAGATAAGCATAATTCCAACACGGAATTGATTGCCCAAGGCGCAGGCAATATTTGTTCTGCACTGTTCGGCGGTATTCCTGCCACAGGCGCCATTGCCCGCACCGCCGCCAATGTGAAAAACGGTGGCAGAACGCCGATTGCCGGCATGGTGCATGCGATTGTTCTTTTGTTGGTTCTGGTTGTTTTTATGCCTTATGCCGCATGGATTCCCATGCCCATCATTGCCGCCATTCTCTTTATGGTTGCTTATAACATGAGTGAATGGCGCGAGTTTGTTGCCATCGTAAAAACAGCACCGAAAAGCGATATTGTCGTTTTGGTTTTAACGTTTGTGCTGACGGTTGTATTTGACCTTGTGGTTGCCATTGAATTCGGTCTTCTTCTGGCTGTGATTCTTTTCATGAAGCGCATGACGGATGTCACCAAAATCCGCACATGGAAAAAAGGCGATCCCGATCTTTTGGAAAAAGGCAGAGCCAAAGAAATTCCGCCCAAAACCCAGGTCTTTGAAATTGAAGGGCCTATGTTCTTTGCAACCTCCGAAAAATTCGCCGAGATTCCTGTGGCAGAAGATATACGGGTTATCATTTTGCGTATGCGCTACATTCCGGCACTGGATGTATCGGCACTGCAAACACTCATTGAGCTTTATAAAGCATGCGAAAAAATGAATGTACAAATGATTTTCTCCCATACCAATGCACAGCCTTTGTCCGTGCTGAAAAAATCCGGTTTTTATGATCGGGTGGGAAGTCATTATTTCGCAAAAAATATTGATGAAGCTTTGGAAAAAGCAAAGGCTATTGCCGCCAACAGCTAAAATAAAAAATCCGCCCCTTGCATGCGAAGATGCAAGGGGCGGATTTTTTGTGCGTCAAAATAATTATAATTGATAGTGAGATTTCATCAAGGCATCGATTTCTGCGCGGTAGGGTGCGGACTTGGCGGCACCTTTTCTTTGTACTGCCAAAGAGGCAGTGCAGGAAGCAAAGCATAGAGCACGATGGATATCCATGCCTTCTGCCAGTGCCGTACAAAAACCGCCCATAAAGGTATCGCCGGCGCCGGTGGTGTCGATGGCTTGTGCCGGCGGGGGAGGAAGAATATAGCTTTCTGTGCCGTTGGAATAAAACACACCGGTAGATCCCATGGTAATGATCACGTTTTTAACGCCCTTTTTGAAAAATACATCGGCGGCTTTTTTTGCGCTTTCTTCGTCGGTGACGGTGATGCCGGTGAAATAAAAGCTTTCTGTTTCATTGGGAGAAATGAAGTCCAAACCGTCTAAAATATCGTCGGACACGGGAAGGTAGGGTGCGGGATTCCAAAGGAAGGGAACACCTAAGTTTTTTGCCATGGCTTTGCCGGCGGCAATGGCAGGAAGTCCGTTTTCCGATTGGGTAAGAACAAGCTTTGTATCGGAAAAAGCACCTTGCAGGGAAAGAATTTCTTCTTCCGTGACTTCTGTGTTGGCACCGGACACAACGATGATGCGGTTTTGCCCCGTGGCTTCAACAATAATGGTGGCTGTGCCTGTTTCATGATTTTTGGAAATATGAATATAATCACGGCACATCTGTTCATCTTCTAAATGGGCTGTGATAACGGAGGACAATGCATCCGTGCCGATTTTTCCGATAAATGCAACATCGCTTCCGGCGCGCTTGGCGGCTGTTGCCTGATTCAGCCCTTTGCCGCCGGGGCCAATCAGCAACGAAGTGCCGAAATTCGTTTCACCCGGTGCGGGACATTCTTTTGCAAATACGGTCAAATCAACGTTTAAACTTCCAATGATAGTGATTTTTGCCATGGTATATAACTCCTTTTATGAATTGTTGTTTTCGGTCGAGCCCGGTCGGTAGTGGGACGGGGGTTTGCCGACTACGCGGTGAAAGGCTTTATTGAAGCTGGTACTGTTGTTAAAACCGCAAGAAAAGGCAATATCCGTTAAACTGCGGTTTGAAGTTTGGATTAATTCAATGGCACGCCGCACACGACGGTTGGTAATATACTCAAAAGGGGAAAGACCGTTGTGTTTTTTGAAAAAGGTGGAAAAATACGACGGGCTCATATTGGCAATGCCGGATAAGTCTTCCAAGGTTAAATTTTCATTCAGATGATCAGAGATATAAATATATACTTCGCGGATGATTTTCAGATCACGGGCAGAAATGGCAGGCTTCTCCTCGTTGGGGCAGTAGTCATAGTGTCGGATGATATTGGCAAATACATTTTGCAATTTGATTTTAATCATCAATTCATAGCCGGGCAACTGATCCATAAGTTCTTGCTGAATCTCGTGCAAAAGCTGATAGATGCCGGCAGTAGCCGAGTTGTCACGATCCAAAACATTAGAGAATTTTGCACTGCGTTCGAAAAAAATCTGCAAAAAGCGGTAATCAATGGAATTTTTGGGCGATGAGCATAAAAAGTCCGGATTAAAATGAATTACACAATTGACCAGGTGTCCGCCCGGCAACATTTCAATGCAATGATGTTCCGTGGAGCTGATGACAACAACATCACCGGTGCGAAGCTCGTATAAACGGTCATCGATGTGATATAATCCGCTTCCGCTTTTGATAAAAGAAATCTCCAGCCATGGATGAATATGCAGCTCTGCTTTGTAGTTTTCATCTAAAATTGTGTCCGTTAAAGACAGCATACAGTTTTCCGATTCATCATACAGTAAATAAGATTCGAGCATTTTCACCAACCTTTCCCTAAAAAAAAGCAAAAAAGTTATAAAAAAGTGAAAAAAAGTTGTTGCATTTCTATTCTAAATATTATATCATAAAAAAAGAGAAAAGCAATAGCTTTTTTTGATTTCATCAGACAAAACAGAAAGGACTTTATTATGACAGACATTGCATTGCAATTGTATAGTGTTGCCGATGCTTGCGGGCAGGATTTTATCGGGACACTTCGCCGCGTGCGTGATATGGGATACACGGCTGTTGAATTCGCAGGGTATCCCTTGCCCCCGGAGGAAATGAAAAGAACACTTGAAGAAATCGGCTTGAAGCCCGTCAGCAGTCACGGGAATATCGGTAATATCGATGCAGAAATCGATTACCTGACCAAAGTGGGAACGAATCATATCGTGCTTCCGGCATATCGTTTTGAAAGCTATGAGCATACGATGGAGAGTGCCAAGTGGTTAGAGGACGTGGGCAAGAAGCTTTTTGAGCACGGCATTGCACTTTCTTATCACAACCACACGGAAGAATTTCAGCGCGATGAAAAAACAGGGAAGCGTTATATGGATTTGTTCCTGGAAAATTGTGACCCGAAGTATGTGAAGATGCAGCCCGATATGGCATGGGTCACCCGTGGCGGAGAAGATTTGGTTGCTTTTGTTGAACGCTATAAAGATCGTATCCTTTTTGTTCATGCAAAAGACATCACAGCCGCCGAGGGAGCACTTTGTGCCGTAGGTAGCGGATGCGTGAAGACTTTAGAGGCTCTTTCTATTGTTCCTCATGCACAAATTGTGGTGGAACAGGACGGGCCTTTGGATGATAAAAAATGGGCAGATTTAGAAAAGAGCGTAGCCTTTTTACGCAAAAATTTAGATTGATCGGGAGGAATAAAAAATGAAGCTTGGTGTTTTAACGGTTCCGCTTTCGGGAATGTCTGCAGAGGAAGCTTTTCGCTATCTGGCAGGGCTGGGCGTAGAAACGGTGGAATTGGGTGCAGGATGCTACACAAATGATGCGCACCTGAATCCGGAAAGCTTAATGCAGGATGACAAAAAAGTTGAAGAGCTTAAAGCTCTTTTGGACAAGTACAATCTTTCCATCTCAGCACTGTCTTGCCACGGTAACCCCGTGCATCCCAACAAAGACCGTGCAAAAAACGATGATGCGGTCTATGAACGCACACTCATTCTGGCTGAAAAATTAGGTGTAGACACCGTGGTTACTTTCTCCGGTTGCCCCGGTGATTGCCCTGAGAGCAAATATCCCAACTGGGTCACTTGCTCCTGGCCGGAAGATTACACGGCAATTTTAGACTATCAATGGAACGATGTTCTGATTCCGTATTGGAAGGATGCCGCAAAGCGTGCCGAAAATCACGGTATCAAGAAAATCGCTTTTGAAATGCATCCCGGCTTCTGTGTGTACAACACAGCAACGATGCTTCGCATCCGTAAAGAGGTCGGCGATATTTTAGGCGCAAACTTCGACCCCAGCCACCTGTTCTGGCAGGGTATGGATCCTGTGATGTCTATCCGTGCATTGGAAGGCGCAATTCATCATTTCCATGCCAAAGATACCAAGATTGATGCACATAACGCATCTGTCAACGGTGTGCTGGACACTTCTCACTACGGCAGAGATTTAGACCGTAGCTGGGTGTTCCGTACTGTAGGCTATGGCCATGATGCCGCTGTGTGGAAGGATATCATTCTGGCACTTCGCCAGACCGGTTACGACGGTGCCATCTCCATCGAGCATGAAGATAGCGCCATGAGCCGCAGAGAAGGTCTTGAAAAAGCAGTTGCTTTCTTGAAAGATATTATTATTAAGGAGGAACCCGCCCAAATGTGGTGGGCATAAGAATTATGCATACTTTAGGAATTATCGGATTTGGTGGCATGGCTTCCTATCACTTGAGCCAGTTGCGAAATAATCTGTCGGATATCATCACCGTCAAGGGTGTATATGACGTGCAGGAAACGCGTCAGCAAGCCGCACGGGATGCAGGTCTTGTTGCATACGAGTCTGCCGATGCCATGTTTGCCGATAGTGAGATTGATATTGTTCTTATCGCAACCCCCAACGATGCCCATGCGGATTATGCCATCCGTGCCATGCGTGCAGGAAAGAACGTGATGTGCGAAAAGCCCGTCACCATGAGCTCGGAAGAACTCAAAGAAGTTATGCGGGTGCGTGATGAAACCGGCAAGCTGTTTACCATCAATCAGAATCGCAGAAAAGACCCTGATTATATTGGTATTAAAAATGCCATTGCCAATGATGGTGTAGGGGAGCTTCGCCAGATTGAAAGCCGTGTTATCGGTTCTCGTGGGCTTTCCTACGGTTGGCGTCATTGTAAAGTTACCGGCGGCGGTATTATCTTAGACTGGGGCGTGCATATGATCGACCAGATGATGACGATGATGCCCTGCAAGCTTTCGAGCCTGTACTGCACCATGCGATTTGATACATATAAAGAAGTTGACGATCATTTCCATCTGACACTGCGCTTTGAAAATGGTGTCAATGCAATCGTGGAAGTTGCAACCAACAATTTCTTCGGAAAGCCCCGTTGGTATGCCGCTTGCGCCGACGGTACCATCCAGGTTTCCGACTGGGGTCAGCCCACCGTTACGGTAAAGCCTGTGGATGCAGAATTTGTTTGGGCAGATGAAATTATCCAAACCAAGATGGGTCCCTCTCGCACGATGCTCCCGCGCCGCCAAAGCGAAATCGAAACCATCGAAACCCCGCTTCCCGATGTGATCAACGGTGTAGATCACAACTACAGATGCTTGGTGGATGCGATAGAAGGCAAGGGTGCACTTGCTGTCACCGCAGAAGAAGCCATGCGCACCTTGGTTGTTATCGAAAAAGCATTTGAATCGGCAGCAACAGGAAAAGCCATTGAAATGAATATCTAAAAAAAGGCACGGACCGTTTCATGGCAGAAATAAAGCATTTATTCGCTTTATAAAACAATTATTTATCTAAAAAATATTGTTTTTGGTAGAAATCCGCATTTTTTGCGGATTTCTTTTTGCTTGATGCCATGAAACT
>JAFPCL010000108.1 GCA_017390225.1 Clostridia bacterium | reverse complement strand
GGAAGGGGCTCGAACCCTCGACCTCCAGCGTGACAGGCTGGCATTCTAACCAACTGAACTACCGCGCCACTTTGGTGGGAACAACAGGGCTCGAACCTGTGACCCTTTGCTTGTAAGGCAAATGCTCTCCCAGCTGAGCTATGCTCCCGTGCCGTTGCAACGATAAGGAGTATATCACACTTTCTTCCATTTGTCAATACTTTTTTTGAAATTTTTTTAAAAAATTTTATTTTATTTTATTGAACGTCTTTTTTGACCTCTATTTCCTCTTCTAAAGCATGCGGATTCATTAAAAACCATTTCATTTGCTGGATGGCAACAGCGTAATTGTAGCCGTCTGTGATACGCTCATCGGTATTGGCTGTGAAATCCACATATTTGCGTGTTTGAACCGTTCCGTCTTTATCAATTTCTGTTTTCTTATACTTTTTCCCCAAAGCAAAGAAAACAGGAATATTTCCGAAATCATACAAATGGTGAACAACCGGCGGAATGCCCAACGACCCCATAGACGTAAATGCCGCAGAGCCGTGGAACGGACTGAGATCTGTCAAAAAAGTCGGAAGAAGACCGAAGTAGTCGAGCTTTTTCAAAACCCAAATGGTAAACTTCAAAACAGGGCCCGGAATAGCGGTAAGCAGCTTAATCAAAATGTCAAAAGAAGAACTTTGCTGCGGCTTTTTATTCTCTTTGATTTGCTCATCCATTGCATGAAACACATCCACAGGTGTTGCATCCGGCGCAAATTTGAAATCCAATGTGGTTTCTTCCCCGTCAATCGTCATTTCTTTTTTGATGGTGATAACAAATTCTACGCAGGAACGTGAGAAAATATGCTGCCCGTTAATAAATCGGTTGATTGAAGGATACATAGCCGCCGTGCGGACATACGCCGCCAAAAACACATGCATGATGCCGAACCCCATAAGTCCTTCCCTTCTCTTTTCCCGACAATATCGATCAATTGCCGCCACATCAATGGAATCCATGAAGAAATTCTGAGAATCTCGTCTTTCTACCATCAAATA
Source organism: Clostridia bacterium (assembly GCA_017390225.1). Lineage (GTDB taxonomy): Bacteria > Bacillota > Clostridia > CAKSNL01 > HGM11501 > RGIG1017. The sequence goes on along the minus strand of JAFPCL010000108.1, from coordinate 7,973 downwards.
CGGAATGATAATCGAAAAAGGACCTAAAGAACGAAGTCTTCGCCCGTCGGCACGATCATTCCAGCGCAACAAAAAACCGTTTTCTTCACGGCGCATGGCAAAAACAAAGAACAAAACGCCAAGCCATGCACTAATATTCGATAAACGAGGAAGCGACATATACATTCCCATGGAAGGAACACCCATAATCGTTCGAACCGACTGTACAATCAGAGGAATAAAAATCAGCCAAAAAAGCGGCGTGATTGCTTTCGTTTTTCCTATAAAAGCAAAGAAAAATACAATCCATGCCAAAAATACACACGCCATCCACAGAATACACAATCCCATCGATATGCCGCAAGCACGAACAAATTCATGAAACAGCCATAACGTAATCGGACATATATACCAACCCGATCCTTTTTTCCCAAAAGGCAGAATCAGCATATAAAGGCAAGTCGTCATGAGTGGCGCTAAAACCAAACCGCCAAAGACAACAGCGTGCTTTAAATCATGAATATAGAAGCTCTGCTTCCAAAACGCTCCGTAAAACATCAGCAAAAAAACACAAGATGTAAAGAAAAGTCCGCCTGCTACCCAGCTTGCCCACTGTTTCGACGAAACGAAATATTTTTTTGAGTCTTTCATAAAAAACTCCTTTCGTTTGTTTTTAACATGATTGATTCCATCAAAAATTTACCTTTTTCGTCAATTATAGCACATTATTTTTGAATAATCAAGTGTATTGTCTGTTTTCTTCCCTCATGCATATTTTCAAAAAGTAAAAAAGGTAGATTTCCTTCTAAGAAAAACATCTACCTTTTATCGAATTTCAAGCATCCAATTCCGTAATCGTCGGCATGGCATTGATGCCGCCTCGTTTTTCCACACATCGGGAAGCCACCTTGTTTGCAAATTCACAAAACTCGGAAATGTTTTCCAATGTCAGATTTTCAGGATGAAGATTATTTTCGCAAAGCTTATATAAAAATCCACCCATGAAAGCATCGCCTGCCCCGGTTGTGTCCACAACCTTTGTGCCGGGTACAGCTTCTTTGAAAACTTTTCCTTCGTTAATTCCAACCATGGCGCCTTTTGCTCCCATCGTTACAATCACGCAAGAGATTCCTTCGTTCAAAAGTCGATCAATTGCTTCTTCCGGTGATTTTTCTCCCGCAACAAGCTCTGTTTCTTCATCGGAAATCTTTATGATGTCCACAAAAGCAAGGGGGGAGCGCATGCCTTGCATGGCTTTTTCTTCATTGTCCCACAGCATAGCCCTGTAATTGGGATCATACGACACAATCACATGATTTTCTTTGGCGCACTTTAGCGCAGAAAAAGTTGCCGTTCTTGCCGGTTCATGCGTTAAAGATAAAGAGCCGAAATGAAACACGGAACTATTTTTAATTAAATCCCGATTGACTTCACTTTCCTTCAACATAATATCTGCCCCAGGATTTCGGGCAAAGGAAAAGCTTCTCTCTCCGGATTCCGACAAAGAAACAAAAGCAAGCGTTGTAAAGGCTTCCTCCGTTGTAATCAGATTACTGTCATCAATGCCGTATTTCTTTATGGTTTCTCGCAAGAATGTACCATGCATATCCTTGCCGACTTTTCCGATAAACGCCGTTTTTTTGCCAAGCTTAGATAGTGCCGCCAGCACATTGGCAGGCGCACCACCGGGATTTTGCTCAAAAAGCGTTTGTCCGTTTTCGCTTTTCCCGGCATAGGTCATATCAATCAAAATCTCGCCCAAAGCGGTTACATCTGTCTTTTTCATTCAGATATTCCTCTTTCCTGCAGGATCGATGCGCTTATCTGTGTATATGTCAAATTCGTCGCGGCTCTTGGTAGAAAATTCCGATACAATCGCCCCTTCTTCTCCTGCCTGGAACCAATGCAAGGTGTTCGGATAGATGGTATATTGCTGTCCGGGATATAAAACGATCTCATGCATGCAAGTAAAGCAATCTTCCATTCCTTCCGGAATTTTTGCTTGAATCTCACCCGTTGCTTCTCCTTCTACATACAGATACACTTTACCGTAGCGGCATCTGAAGGTTTCTTCTTTGCCTTCTTCTCCGCCCACTTCCGGATGACGATGCTCAGGGCAGGTTTGTCCCGGGAACAAAATCAGCTCCTTGGCACAGCATTTTTCCGTGTTGACATAAACGACCAGTTCAAGCCCGATTGTTTCCACGCAGCCCAAATCATATTCTGCTACCTGAATATTTTTCTTTTCTTCCTCCGTGAGTGCAATGTTTGCCTTTTCAAGATACACTAAAGCTCTTTTGGCACAAGTTTCATAGACATCTTTTGTCAACATTTCAAAAACCCTTCTTTCTTTATTTTAATATTGTTTTTAAGACTTCGCATACGGCATTTGCCATGGATGCAAAGCCAAAGTCCGTAGGATGAACATTGTCAACCGTGCCGTCGTTTCCGCATAGTGCTGTCAGTGCCATATTGTCAATGCAATATACATTCTTGTCCCCGTTGTTTATTGCATTCCGGTATGTTTTTTTCATAATCGCAAGTCTTCTTTGTCCGTCCTCACTCAAATAAAATTGTGGTCTGTTCATCATGACGATGGGAAGCTCGGGGTTTACTTCCCGAATGGCAAGAAACATCTTCTCGTGCGTTTTTTCATAGTGTTCGAGTGTTGGTGCATTATAATCATAATCATACACAAAAACCGACATATCTAAGCTTTTTATATAATCGATTATCGTGTCTTCCGCCATAGCGCTGCCGGAAAAGCCAAGATTGATATGATTGATACCCAGCCGCATGGATACGATATTTTGATAGCTCATGCCCGGTCTTGAGGCGCATCCGCCTTGTGTGATGGAAGAGCCGTAATACACCACCGGTTTTTTGTTTTTATATGGGGATGCCTCTTTAACAATCGCACCTTCAAAAAGCCCGATATATAATTGCTTCACGTTGCTGTACAATGGAAAGTGAATGGTGATTTCGCGCATTTTGCTCGTTCCCAAAGAAATCACACTTTCATAGCCGACTTCCATATCATAAGGCGGTATATAAGATTTAATAAAAACCCCATCGGCATATAAATCAAAACCACCGGTGCCCACAAGCGCAAAATGAGGCATTTTCCCAATGCCGTCCATTTCCGCATGAATGGCAACATAAGAGCTGTCGGTCATAAAACGGACTCTGCCGCCTGCCGTATTGGCATGCAAAGCCAACACACTTTCGCTGACGGTTTTGGCAACGCTTTCCGGCATACGGCGATATTTTCCGTTTTCTCTGAAAATTCCGTATACACGAAAAGGAGCTTCGTCCACATCCCAAAATTTCATATCCGGAATGTTAAGTTCGTGCTTCACTTCAAAGTTTTTATCGATTTGGCTGATATCGTACATTTTCTTGCCTCCTATTCCACTTCAAAGCCCGCAAATTCAAATGCCGCAAGTTTCGACAGCACCACTTTATTTCCGACAAGCGTTCCTTCGCACCCGATATAGCGAATGCTTTTATATTCTCTGTCCAGCGTAATTTCCGGATGGTCTATGCTGTCGGCAAAGAAATTCCAAAGACCGACGGCAAGCTTACCCTCTTTTTGTTTTGTCATCACATACAAATCCGGATTTCCCGTAATCTGTGCCGGAAGTTTTCCTTCCGACAGCCACTGTATATTTTGAATCAGCTGGCGAGCACGGGTGTATTGACGGAATAAGCACTCCGGCATATAATACCCCTCAAAAGCAAATACCAAAAATTTCTGTCCATCGTTGTTTTCGTATCGGTAGGATGCAGGATATTTCTCTCCCTCATGGATAAAATAGCTCTGCACCTCTGCCCCTGCATCGAGCTTCATTTCATAGATACCGCCGGAAGCATCGACATTCACATATTCATTTTCCGCCACAAAGTATTCCTCGGTAGCCGATATTTCATTTTTCTTTTCTCGAATTCCGATATCGATGCCTTGTTCCATCAAAATACTTGCGGCGCGAATATCTAAAATCAGCCCCTGATGCATAGCTTCTTTGGGAACATACTTGATATTTTCCCCAAAGGCAATGCCGCAAATGCCTGTACCCTCATAAACTGTCGGAATGGAAGAAGCCGCAAGCATTCTTGCTCCTTGCGAATAAAACATATCCGCAAGATTCTGCCGTGCTACCGCACCATACAAATTCGCATGCTCATATTTTCGCATGGCTTCATACACGCGTACACCGACGGCTTCTTTCGGTGCAAAAATTTCTTCGATGTCTTTATACAAAGACTGATGATCCAAATGCTTTTTTAAATAGCCCGTTTCGTAGTCCATGCGAGAAACATAGTCAAATGCATATTTTAAAATGCCGTCAAATCGTCCGTCAGCACGAAGCGCCGTGTCAAAGCCCTCCAGATAGCTTGCCGGGCAGTTAAACCTCGGCCTTGGGAACGTGTCCCCTTCGCTGAAGATTTCCATAGATGCATCCGTGCACCAAGACCGCTCCATTCGCTCCAGCTCAATCACATCTTGCAATCGATTGCCCCAGCTTTTTTGAACCGCCCAATAAGGCGCACCAATGAGGCGCAGGAAGGGCTTGGTTTTTCCTGCCAGTGTCTTTGATATCTCTGCAGGAGAAGCCCCGTCAAAATCCCACACGGACATACAGGCACACACGCCCATGCGGATTGTTTCATCCACTTCATCCACAACGGCCCGCATATCTTCCGCAAATTTCAGCATATAATGGCGATTGGCGGAAAGCCATGCACTTCTGTACTTGTTTCCTTTGCCGGAAGTTAAATAATCAATGAAATTTTCGGGAAGCTTTTCTCCTAAAACGTCTTCCATATACTGTCGGTGATTCTTGCAAACACAGCCTTGTCCGCCGTCCAGATACCCATAACGGTAGTCATCGTCAAACATAATCAAATCAGGGCCGCACTTGGCAATATCTCGGATATAACTGCCGGCAAAGGTGCGAAAAGCTTCATCAGAAGGGCAAATATACTGTGTGGACTCGTTGCCTGTGACAAAAGACATATGCGTGTAGTCATTTTTTTCCTTGAGCCAAAACGTCCAAATCCACGCACCGACTTCAAAACCCTCTTGTTTCAAAAAAGCAATGTTGGCTTTTAAATCGTCAAATATCTTCTTTCTTTTTTCCGATGCAGTCACATATGTATCCAGTGCTAAAAAAACGCGTTCCACGCCAAGCTGTTTTAGCATCGAAACCGTCTTTTCGGGATTTGTTCTTTGGAACACGTTGTTCATGAGCGGTGCTGTTATTTTATACATCTGTAAAACCTCTTTTATTTGCAGAAATTTTCCACATAATTATCGATGGCTTTTTCTATAATTCTAATGGCTTCTTCCCGATTACTCACTTCATTAACCGCTGTCGTTTTGTTCTCCAAATTTTTATATACCGTAAAGAAATGGCGCATTTCATCAAAAACGTGCATAGGAAGCTCGCTGATATCTTTATACATATTGTTGTTGGGATCGTTAAACGGAATGGCAATGATTTTTTCATCGTTTCTTCCATTGTCAATCATGGAAATCACGCCGATGGGGTATGCACGTACCAAGGTCATCGGCTCAATTTGCTCGGAGCACAAAAGTAACACATCCAAGGGGTCATTATCATCGCCATAGGTGCGCGGAATAAATCCGTAGTTTGCCGGATAATGGGTGGATGTATGCAAAATCCGATCCAGCATCAAATAGCCGGTTTCTTTATCCAACTCATATTTTTTCTTGCTTCCTTTGGATATTTCAATCACGCACATAAAATCATCTGCGTGAATTCTCTTCGGTGAAATATCGTGCCAAATATTAGACATTTTAATCCATCTCCTTGCTGTATTTTATTAAAGTCGCACGGCATGGCGCGCCGTCCGAGCCTTCTAAATTCAATGGTAGCGCATGCAGAAAATACGCTCCTTCTGTCACTTCTTTCAAGCAAACGCCTTCCAAAAGCACAACGCCTGCACCCAAAAGGATTTTGTGCACCTCCATCGGTGCATCTTCCGGTCCCACGGTTTGTGATTCGTTGCCAACAAGCCGCACACCGCCGTTTTGAAACACTTTTGCCGCTTCTGCTGTTACCACGGCTTTTCCCTTAATCAAAAGCCTTTGCTTTTGCTCTCCTGCTTTTAAAAGAATAGCTTCCGCATCTTTTTGCGTGATATCCCCTTCATGCACTGCTACAAAACAGTCGCCGATGCAAATCTCCAAAGGAATATTTTCTACCGTGTCGCCGTCTTCCATAAAATGATACGGAGCATCGATATGTGTGCCGTTATGGGCGCACATGGAAAAAGCCGTCAGATTGCAGACATCTCCTTTTTGGATATCTGATAAAATCTCTCTTTGGGGCGCAGGATCTCCGGGATATACTCTACAGGAGAAAACCGCCTGTGATATATCATATATTTTATAATCTTTAAACAATTTTTGTACTCCAATCCGAAACATCCCATATTTCATCTACAATGCCGGTGTAGAATTCGCTTTCGTGGCAAACGAGCAAAACCGTGCCGCGAAATTCTTTGATTGCACGGGCAAGCTCTTCTTTTGCCATCACGTCCAAATGATTGGTCGGTTCGTCCAAAACCAGAATATTGGCAGGCTTTTGCATGATTTTGCAAAGACGCACTTTGGCATTTTCGCCACCGGAAAGCACGCGCATCTGCGATGTAATATGCTCCGTTGTGAGCCCGCATTTGGCAAGCGCCGCTCGGGCTTCCGCATTGGTTAAAGAGGGAAATTCATCCCAAAATTCCTGCAGTGCCGTCTTGTCGGAGGCGCTTTCCTCCTGTTCGAAATATCCTACGTTGATAAACTGATCGTGGGCAATCTCCCCTTCGATGGGCGGAATCATTTTAAGCAGTGTTTTAAGAAGTGTGGATTTTCCGAGACCGTTCACACCTTTGATGGCAATCTTTTTATTTCTCTCAATTTCAATATTGATTTTTTTCGTCAGCGGCGTGTCGTAGCCGATCACAAGATCCTGTGCGGAAATTACGATTCTGCCCGGTGCGCGGTCGCTTTGAAAATGAAACGTAGGCTTCACCTTTTCCGGTGCTAAGCTAATCCGCTCCATTTTGTCCAGCTCTCTTTGCCGAGAACGTGCCAGTGTTGCCGTTGCCGCTCTGGCTTTGTTTCTTGCCACAAAGTCCTCCAAATCCGCAATTTTCTTTTGCTGTTTTTTGTACGCCTGCTCGACTTGCTGTTTTTTCAGGTCATACATTCGAAGGAAATCGTCATATGTGCCCTTGTATCTTGTGAGCGTGGCATTTTCGATGTGGTAAATGACATTCGTGACACGGCTTAAAAACGGAATGTCATGAGAAACCAAAATAAAGGCATTCTCATAGTTCTGCAAAAAGTCTGTCAGCCATTTGATGTGGTTTTCATCCAAAAAGTTAGTCGGCTCGTCCAGAATCAAAATCATGGGATTCTCTAAAAGCACTTTCGTCAAAAGAACCTTAGCTCTCTGTCCGCCGCTCAGCTCCGAAACATCCCGATCCAGTCCGATATCCGCAAGTCCTAAACCATTGGCGTATTCCATAATTTTCGTGTCAATGGTGTAGTACCCCGAAGAATCCAGCATTTCTTGAATTTCGCCGACAGATTCCATCATATCGGCAACCTCATCGTCGGTCGCATCCCCCATCTTCTCATACATGGCCATCATTTCTGCTTCTAAGGATGACAAATGCGAAAAGGCACTGCGCAGGATATCCTTAATGGTCTTTCCCTTTTCCAACGTGGAATACTGATCCAGATAGCCGTAGGTGATATGGCGGCACCATTCCACCGTGCCCTGCTCCGGTTGCATTTCTCCCGTGATGATTTTCAAAAACGTGGATTTTCCTTCACCGTTGGCACCCACGAGTCCAATGTGTTCCCCTTTCAAAAGGCGAAAGGAAGCATCCTCTAAAATCTGTCTGCCGCCAAAGCTGTGGGTAATGTTTTCTGCGTTTAATATACTCATGTCTTTCTCCCGTTGTCT
>JAFPCL010000107.1 GCA_017390225.1 Clostridia bacterium | reverse complement strand
TGTAAAATTGTCAATAATAAAGTTACTTTTTCACAGATTCTTGTTACTTTATACAATTTGCATATGCTACTTTATATGGTATAATAGAAAAAATAAAATTTTTGAGGTGGATTATATGAAAAAATTGCGGCTTATTTTGCTTGTTTTGATTTCAGCACTTCTGCCCCTGTCCGCCCATGCGGCAACGCAGGTCTTTGAAATCTCGCAGGCAACGGAAGCAACCGGTGCCATTACGGGTGGCTCTGTTGTCCTTGACAAGCACGAATACATTGCTTTTGACGTTTGGATGACCGATATCCAATCCGTTACCGTCAGAGCAACGGCAGAAACCTCCGGCAACGGTGACGGTGACATTATGTGGATTCGTCAGGACAGTCCCACAGGTAATGTCATCGGCAAAATCAATTTAAACAGTTCAACCGAAAATTTGTTTACCGCACCGATCACACCACTTACCGGTGCCCACCGCATTTATATCTACAGTATGGCAGGTGCGGCGAATATGGCCACGCTGACTCTCGTTACGTTCTCTGTAGACCCGGCACCGGCAAAGCCTGCCTATCAGCCGACGCCTGCAAGCAAAATCCGCGATATTAACGCAGACAACTGGACGGCTTACGACCGCTTGGGCAATGCACTTCCCGATTATGAAGAAGCAGGTGATGTGAAGAGCGGCAAAACCGTCGGTTTGTTCTATTGGACATGGCACGCTGCTTTCAAAGGCAAAGGCGTTGTTAATATCAACGACTTTATTTATGACTATCCGGAAGCCCGTTTTGACTACAATTATCCCAAATGGCAAGGGAGCTTTGACTGTGCCTATTTTTGGAACGAGCCCATTTGGGGCTTCTATTCGGCTGATGACGAATGGGTTCTGCGTCGCCAGATTGAAATGTTTACTGTCGCCGGCATCGATGTTTTGATCTTCGACTGCTCCAACGGCTGTACCAGTTGGAAGATTGGCTACCATACCCTTTTGAAGGTCATGCATGAAATGCGCGAAGAAGGCTTCCCCACACCACAGGTTGCTTTCCTCAGCAACTTTGCTTCTGTTGATTCCACCGACACTTTCCTGAAGCACGTTTATTTAGATATGTATCAGGATAGTCTTTATAGCGATTTGTGGTTCTATTGGAACGGCAAGCCCCTGATGCTCGCTTATGACACCGCATTAAACGCAAACAACGACCCCTCCGTCGGTGCCATTGTCAACCACATGAAGAGCTTTTTCACCTTCCGTTATCCCCATGCCCACTACACCGGTGGTGCCACACAGGCAAATCAATGGGGCTGGCTGGAGGTTTATCCCCAGAACCTGTTCAACGGGGAAGAAATGACCGTTGGTACATCCGTCAACCATTCCTATAAATCCAACACCATTACTGCCATGAACGACACCTATGCCATGGGTAGAAGCTATACCAAAACCTTTGGTGACGATGACCGCGAAGGTGCTTATCAATACGGCTACTTCTTCAATGAACAGTGGCGTAGAGCTCTTTCCGTTTCTCCCCCCTTTGTCTTTGTTACCGGTTGGAACGAATGGAGTGCCGGTCGTCATGAAGTATGGCAAGGCATCCCCAACGCATTCCCCGATCAGTTCGACAACGAATGCAGCCGCGATATCGAGCCTACTACTCAACCGCTCATGCAGGATAATTACTATTATCAGTTGGTCGAAAATGTCCGTAAATACAAAGGTATTTCCTCCCCTGTCAAGGGTTCTGTAATGAAGACCATCGATTTGGATGACTTTTCCTCTTGGAACGATGTCGGCCCCACCTACTACAACTTCCTTGCCGGCCCCGACAGAAATGCCCTCGGCTATAACGATATCACCTACACCAACACCACGGGCCGCAATAATGTCATCGAAAGTAAAGTTGCCCGTGACCATGATTATATTTATTTCATGGCAAAAACGGAAGAGCCCCTCACGCCATACTCCGATACGGCATGGATGCGTCTTCTGATTGACACCGACAGAAACTATGCCACCGGTTGGGAAGGCTATGACTTCATTGTCAACCGCAAAAACCCCATCACCGCCACGGAAGCACAGTTGGAAAAATGCAGCGGTCATGACTGGGCTTGGACGAAGATTGACGATATTTCTTATCGTGTGATCGACGAACAGTATCTGGTGATTGCCATTCCGAAAGACTACCTTGGTCTTTCCGAGCCCTTGGATTTCTCCTTCAAATGGGCGGACAATATGCAGGAAGACGGCAATGCCTATGATTGGTGGACGAACGGTGACACCGCCCCCATCGGCCGCTATGCCTACCGCTACGTCACCAAGCCGACCTACAACATTGATCACGGCACCCGTGCTTACCAGAAAGATACCATCGGCTTCTATACCGGTAGCCCCAAAGCTTGCTACAACGGCGGCATGATTAACCTGTCCGATGAAAATTCCGCTTTGGTCACAAAAATCATTAACGGACAGATGTATATCCCCTATCAGTGCATCAAGGAAGGTTTGAATGTAAAAACCTGGTGGTATCCGAATGACAAGCTTTTGGTCATCCAAGGCCAGCACTACTCCCTTGCTATGTATGTTGACAGACCGGAATCCACCACGCGCAACGGCGCATACTTTGCCACCGAGCCTTTAAAGCTTGTGGACGGTTATCCCTACATTGCCGTGCAAACCCTGGCAATGGGCTTTGAAATGAACTGCGTCAATCTGGATGGCGGCAACTTCCGTATGCTGTCCTACGGTAGCATCGATCCCAATGGTGCCCGCATTGCCGCAAACTATCTGATTCGTCAGAAAAAAATCGCAATTCAAGGCCGCGCCCTGATTGGTCAGACCTTATCCGTTCAGCCGATCGGCAACCCCGTTAAATATCGCTGGATGTCTTCTGCATCTCCCAATGGTCCTTGGGTCGAAATGCCTTGGGCAACCGGCTCCTCCTTCACTGTCAACGAATTGGCGGCAGGACAATACATCAAAGTACGTATTTATGACACCAATGATTTCTACTACGACAGCTACGCCGTTCGTGATCTTTCCACCAAAACAAATGTGATTTATCACGATGAAGAAGAAACCGTCATCAATGCAAGCAGTGGCACAAAAAGTATCCTGTATTATGACCGGATAAAGGATGCCGTTCCCACTTCCGGTCGCTGGATTATTTCCTACGATCACAAGAGAAATGATGCTTGCCGTCATGTTGACAATCAGGCATTCTCCGCAAATGGCGGCCACATGGTCTTCTCCTTCTATGATGAAGCCAACAGCACCTACACCTGGGGCACCGATGCCGGCACCGTTGCCTTCCATGGCGGACTTCCCGGTGCGAATGAATGGCACACCGTTTCCTATCTGTTCGACTTTGACAACAACACCTATGGCATTGCCCACGATGGGGTACAAGCTGTCAACACCTCCTACGAAGGTGGCTTCGGCGGTTTCCGCTTCAACATCTATAGCGGCATCTTCACCGTGCGCAACGTGATGATTTATCAGATGAAAGACAACTCCGCTCCTTCTATCACCGATTACTCTCTGAAAACTTCTAATTGGGGCGGTCTCACGGCTACAGCTAAAATCTCCGACTACGAAAAGGATGCCATCACCACCACCTATGAATGGCAGCATGCCGATAAGATTGATGGAGAATACACCACCTTTGCAACCACTTCGATTCCCTATTACTCCACAGCCAACCAAGATATCCACAACAAATATATCCGCGCCAAAATCAACAGCGTCGATGCCCGAAAGCTTGTGACAGAGCGCTACACCAATGTTGTGAAACAGCCAAAAATCGGCAACATTCTGTATCAGCAGGAATTCTACACTATGCCGAACGATCTGGAATACACCCTCGGTGCTGCCCAGGGCAAGTATATGTCTAAAGACGTTTTGGCAATCGACAGAAACGATTCCACACAGGATTCCTACATTTCGGATACCGTTCCCGCCCACATGGGAAAAACCGTCTTTGAAACCAAGTTCATGAAAGACACGGAAGCCAACACGATAATCCTCACCCTGTACGGCAAAGCTGTCGGCACGGGCGAAGAAAAGGAAATGGTGAAGATCACCTTCTCCGCATCCTCCATGATTATCTACTACTCCGTTAATGCAAACAGAACCTTGATTCGTACCCTGCCGAAGCTGAAGCTTCCGCGTGACACCTGGCGCACATTGACCCTTGAGCTGGATTATGAAACCGATAAGTTTGATGTGTACTGCGATGGTGAAATGGCTGTTGGAAGCCTTCTGATGTACTCCTATGCTTCAGGTGCCGACATTGAAGCCATGACCGGCTACAAATGGTCTGTGGAAAGCAATCCCGGTGAAGGTCTATTCGACTATATCCGCATGACATCCTTTGAACAGCCCGATATTTTCACCGCCGTAACGCAGAACGGTCAGCTGACCGACACACTGCAGGAAGGTGAAGCCACAATCACCTGTGCCTATCCCCAATCCACCACCGGCAACCTGTATGCCGCACTTTACGAAAACGGCAGACTGGTCGATGTGACATTCGGCTCTACAGACGCTTTGAACACAACCTTCAACATCACCGACCCCGCAACGGCACAGATTAAGCTCTTGTATTGGCAAGACACTGCATCACTGCAACCCAAAGCCGAAGCTTCCTACTACGGTGAAAACT
>JAFPCL010000106.1 GCA_017390225.1 Clostridia bacterium | reverse complement strand
GCGCGAACGAACGCCCAGACGTACCATCGTACGCCTTCGGGATGACATTATCAAGGCTACGCCTTGATAATGTATTCAGTTCGCACGCTTGCGCACTCTTTTTTTCCATCCCCGGATTCAAAAGAATTATTTTACAGCCCCATTTTTACTGTATTTACAATTTATACAATAAAGATAAAAGATGGAATTCCCTCAAAAAACCATTTGTCATTTTCAATAATTATTGCTCGATGGTTTTGGTTATTATTTATATATTTATTTGCAATTTTAAAAAAAGGCTTGCTATTTTTTAAAAAATTTAGTATAGTAAATGTGACTGTGTTAATTTTTTCAGAAAAGAGGTTTTTTTATGCAGAAAAAGTGGTTTGTGCTGTTCGTCTGCACATTGGCACTGGTTTTGTCCGCAGTTTCTCCGGTTTTTGCCAGAGATATCATGCCGGACACTTGGGTCGGTGCGCTCATTCATGACGGTGTTCATATGGACATGCCCACCTATGATCAGGTCGGTGGTCCCAAGAGCGATAAAACCGTCGGTATGTTCTATTATATTTGGATGTCTACGCATACCAATGGTTATGACGCACAGGACTTGTATCATATCGGTTTGGGTGAAATTCCCTATGGTACGGAAAAATCCTACCATTGGTGGAGTGAACCTTATTTTGGTTACTATCACAACCAGGATCCGTTCATTATTCGTAAGCATGCGCAAATGTTGACGGACGCCGGCATTGACGTTATTATGTTCGATAACACCAATGCGGTTGTATATCCTGAGGTTATTACTTCCATTATCAATGAGTATGCGAAGATGAAAGAAGAGGGCATGGATGTTCCCAAGATTACTTCTGTTTTCAATTCCAATCCCGGACAAACGGCTATCGATCTGTATAACAGTTTTTTTGATCCGAACAAGGTCGATGCCAAGCTGTATGCAAAAGTGCAGGACCTGTGGTTTAAATGGAACGGAAGGTATCTGCTTCTGGGCGATATTTCCGCTATCCGTTCCGAAGCAGGAGCAGATTCGGAAGCTTATAAGCTCTTCAGCACCTTTGAAACCCGTAAGTGCTGGATCAATTATGGTGAAAAGAGTTGGGCATGGGTGTCGCAGAACTGGTCTTATGCCACGGCAAACGGCGTAGCCGAAGAAGTTGCTGTTTCCACCGCTGACCCCTCTGTCACAGGTAAAGGTAAAAGTTCCACAAGAACGAGCCGCTTGACCTCCGGGCATAATCCCCGCAACGGCACCTTCTTTAAAGCACAGTGGGAGCATGCGCTGTCTGTAAATCCCCGTTTCGTATTTGTTACCCAGTGGAACGAATTCATTGCAATCTATTTCAAGAGCTCTCCGAACAGAAACCCCGGCTTCCTCAGCTATTTCGTTGACTGCTGGAGCTGGGAATACAACCGTGATATCGAACCCATGCGTGACTATCATGACAGAGGGTACGGCTACGGCGATAACTACTATTACTATCTTACATATTACATCCGTCGCTATAAGGGTGTTCGTCAGATTCCCGCATCTTCGGCGGCGAAGACAATTGACGTAACGGGAAGTGCTTCTCAGTGGAATGATGTTGCACCTGAATTTTTGGATGACATCAACGACGAAGCATATCGTAACTATCTCGGTTCCGTTACGCGCGATCCCTTACGTGCAGATGATGAATATTATCATTATGTTGCCGCAGATCAGGCTTGCTACTACACGAACTTCACCGGCGATAATGACCTGGATACCGTGAAGGTCACCCGTGACGGCGAATTTGTATACTTCTATCTGAAGTGTCAGGAAGATGTATCCCCTGCCAAGGCAAGCCGTTGGATGAATGTTCTCATCAACCGCGACTGCGACTATCGCGACGGTTTCTATGGTTATGATTTCATGATCAACAGAAACGTGGATGTAGATAGTATGCTTGGTAGCGTCGAAGTCACCTCCGGCGGTTGGAACTGGACAACCATTGGTTGGGTTGACCTCTATGTGGAAGGCAATGTTTTGCAGTTTGCCGTTCCCAGAGTATGGCTTGATTTGAAGGGCGCCGGTTCTCAGACCATGGACATCAAAGCCTTCGACGGTATGCCTTATGATGATGCCGGCTTTGATCCCATTCAGTTCTTGGATATGGGTGACTGTGCACCCAATGCACGTTTTAACTATCGTTATAAAGCCGATTTCCCGGCATTGTCTAACGAAGCAACCACTTATAATGTAGTAAGCGTTGACGTTGACCTGAATTCCGATTTGCAGTACTATGTGTTAAATCACATTGCATCCGATCTTACAGGGGCAGACCATGTTGAATTTATCACGATTCCCAGACGTGGTGTAATCGATAATGGTAAATACGTCAAAAATGTTATGCTGGGCGAATTTAACGAACGCCTGAACTATCGCGTAAAGGATGCAAACGATAAAACATTGGCATACGGTACCTTGGCACTCAAGAATGAAGCTTTGGTCAATACCTTTATTATCAAGGATGCCAAAGAACAAACGCTTTCAATCAATCACAACACGAAAGAAGCTGTGCTCAGCACATACTACACGACCAAGCTTTGGAAAGCTAAGCTGATTCCCGACTGTGAAGGCACAATCATCTTAAATGGTATGGACGTCAATGGCAGAAATGTGTTCGACCTGTATCACAGCAAGACAAATAATGAACTTGTCTACACCGAGGACGGCGAAACCATTGTTTACAATCTGACCGTAAACTGGGCAGATCCTCCTGTGGCAACCAATACCACGACCTATTTCCCGAATAATTCCGTGCCGGTTGATGGTGACCCGTGGACGGTAACCCAAGGCACATTGACTGTCGGTGAATTTGCCGGAACAACAACGCTTGTGGGCAATAGCATCGCTGCCAACCATGTTTTCGGTACGGTCGACAGATATGCATCTCCCTCGATTTTCACTTGCATGCTGGCATCGGACGATAAAACCGACCACATTCCTTTCTCCAATTTCTTCAATCTGCGTTCCGTATCGAATTTCGACTATATCACGGAGTGCAGAGGTATCTGGATTGCCGTAAACGGCAACAAAGTGCGCCTGTTTATCAACGGCACGGGTGCAAGCTACACGCAGAACTTTAATCATGCCGTCAACTATTCTACGGCAACGATAGAGAATATGACACCTGCATACGAAGCTTTTGTTACGCTTCGTGTAACCGATAACGGCAGCAACATCAAAATCAGCGTTCTTGATAAAGACGGCGCCTATGTGGACGTTTTCAACCTGACCAATATCGGCACCTCCGGTTTTGATTTTGAAAATCTTATCACCGGTGAAACCGGAAGCGGCCGCATGAAGGAAAACTCCATTGCTAACCCCGGTCATATGGGCTTCTTCCATCATGCAGGAAATCAGACCTATTGGGGTCCCATGAACTTTGCAACCAACTTTGAAGATATCAAGTTGGGCATCTCCATGGCGGCTCTGCTGGATAAGGCAACCGGCAAGGAAGTTTCCAAGAATGTCCTGATTGACAACGAAAAGTTCACGGTTACCTTCACAGTGTCTGAAACACAGGATATTAAGAGCATCGAACCTGTGTTCTGCTCCACAATGAAGGGAACAATCTTCAGAGTCGGCGGTAAGCTTTTGTCGACCAATCCTTACGTTGCACTTTCCGATACCAAGGCAACATCGATGCTGGTCATCGGTGGTGGTGCAACCCGAACCTATAAAGTATATGTCAACCGCGGTACCGTGCCGGAATTTGAATTCGACGGCGTAACAAGCCAGAATATTTCGATTGATACGCAGTCCGGTATCATCACCGCAAAAGTAGGCTACGATACGGATTTGTCCCAAATGCGCTTGATCACCAATTCCGATGGTGTAACTTATCTGAATGATGTTTATGCCGCTCACGAATGGTTCGATTTCCGCAATCAATTGACCGGTCACACCGTTGTCTACACGGAAAATGGCGTCACCCAGAACTACACCTTGAATATTGTGGTTGACCAAAAATCGACACAGACAACGGCAGTTCCCAATAACTATGCAGGCACATCACTTCCCGATAACGCCAGCCTGTGGCGCGTTGCTACCGGTGTCTATAAGGTACAAACCAAGCACGGCGCAACGGCAATTGGTCCCAACGGAGATTTTTCAACGACAACCAATGATTTGCTGTCATTGAAAGAAACCTTCACCGCACCGTATGTTCTGGAGTATGATATTGCCGTTGATAATACACACATTTTCCCGAATACGGCAAACGGCATTGGTTTCACAAATCTGCGAAGCAACACGAATGGAGATTGGATTACTTCTTTTGCAGGCATTTGGTTTGGTTGCTATGGCTCCAATATGTATTTGCTCACAAGCTCCAATAATTTTGCAGATTACACAAGTTATTCCATCGCTCCCATGACGGGAACGGTCAATGTAGAACAAGGCTATGTCACCGTTCGTGCTTGCGATACCGGCGACGATATCACAATTTATGCCAAGCGCACCAACGGTTCTTGGGATAAGCTCTTCTACATCTACGACATTACTTCCAGCGGCTTCAGCTATGAAAACTGCAAGACCGGCGCTTTAGGTACCGGTATCAGTGCCGCAAATTCCATTAAGGAAAAAGGCTATATCAACTTCTTCCGTCATGCCGGATCGAATATCTTCCTTAAGAACATCAAGCTGTATTCCAACTTGGTTCAGCTGGATAACAAGCTGGAATCCTTCAGCCTGCAAGATCCCGCAACCGGCGAAACTGTCAGCGCAAAAGTAGAAATCGACACCAACAGCGGCATGATTTACGTGGATGTTGTGGAAGATGTGGATGTTGCAAACCTTCGCGTGGTATATAATGCAACACTGGATGGAAGCACGCTGACCCATAACGGCGAAGACGTGACAAACAAGACGCTTAACTTTGCAAATCCCGTAGAGCTTGTGCTCTCCAACGGCCAGATGGGTCAGACCTACACCGTGGATGCACAAAGCCGCACAAAGCCCACCAATGCAGATATCTTGAATAAAGATATTATCTGGCTTCGTGCCGATGCAAAGGTCGATGCAGAAGAAAAACAGGCAAACGTTCTGATTGGCTTCTACGATGCTGACGAACGCCTCATCAGCACAAAAATCGAAAGCCGCAAGATTACCAACGGCATCAACATGTTAGGTGTTGAACTTTCCATGGATGCCCCCGAGAACACCGCAAGTGTTCGCGTGTTCGGCTTCGGTAGCAATTTTGCCGCTTTGGATCCCTTGTTTAACGCATTGAGCTTTGATGACTAATTAAATGGAAACATCCTGCTTTGCAAAAGCGAAGCAGGATGTTTTTTACGTTAAGATAAATTTATTGCAATTGGAATGATACTGTGTTATAATAAACTCGTAAAGTTAAACGTAGCTAAAAAAAGACATCTAAAATCGTACACCCCTTATATGAAGTGTACTATATTTTGACGAAAAAGAAAGAGAAGATAGACCATGAAAACAAAGATTAAATACTTAATCATTGGGTTTTTTCTATGCCTAATCATTACATATATATTCTCTCTTGTTAAATGCGAAGTTCTTACAAAGAAACATTATGATGAGTTTAAGGATACATATAAACAAAATACGATGGTTGGGGATAATGAATTCTTTAAGGTTTTAGAGTATGAAACATGTGGCGTTTCAAAAGTTTATTATGTATCAAAAGGCAAATCGAGTGGAAATGTTCTGACCTTTGTTTATGATGATGGTAACTGGAAAGAGGTTTCATGGAATACGATTTGGTCAAAGACAGGTAGTGCAGATGGTGTGATATATCCATATTTATGGCATTGGATATACTGATTTTTGTCCTGACTTGATACGAACTTGTGCTGTAAAGTTTAGCATCCGGATGATGCAGTCATTATATGTTGTCGAAAAATGAAAGCCTTCCCCTTGAGGGGAAGGTGTCAGGCTTGCCTGACGGATGAGGTGTAGAATCCCGAAACGATTCGCAATAAACAAAGATGTATGT
>JAFPCL010000105.1 GCA_017390225.1 Clostridia bacterium | reverse complement strand
GATGGATATGATTTTGCCGATGTTCCGTTTTTATGGATTAGATATTGAGTGGACAGATGAAGAGAGTGAAACAGAAAGAGGCAAGAAAGAGAAATGGTGTCTTGAAAAGCTTGTGCGTGATCCTTTTGAGGGAAGAAGCAGATATTGTTATGATGTTTATTGTTCGCCACTTATAAGAGCGATAGTAAACTTTAACGAAGAACCGGTAATTAAAGCTAATGGAGAAATCGGAGTTTCTGTTGGTATTATAAATATCGCAGAAAAACAGGTAAATGCACAAATTAAATTACATCTGCCGGAAGGTTTTACTTGTGAATATCCGCATAATTTACGTTTGGGATGTCATCTTGACGGCGCAACAATGTGGAATGCAACGGTAAAAGCAGGAGATGATATTGGTCCGATGAACAGGATTATAATGGAAGTGAACTTGGCAGGAGTTGCTATGCCGGCTTTGATTCCGATTAATATTTTGGGTTGATGATACAATAGAGATCCAGTTGGATTTAAAACTTTGTAATTTGTAGGAATTCGCAAAATTGGCGAATTCCTCTTTATTTAATGCCATGAAACTATGGAGCGAACGAATGCCCAGGCGTACCTTTGTACGCCTTCGGGATGACATTATCAAGGCTACGCCTCGATAATGTATTCAGTTCGTCCATTCTGCACTCTTTTTAACCATCCCTTACGAGGAATAAGAGTTTTTAAACCGAGGCTTGTTTTATTTAATACGGATAATATAATTGTCTTTTCTCGGACGAAGGGGAGGCACTTCATCGGCATAGCCGAGGATGCAATTGCCGATGCCTTCAAAACTGTCCGGAATAGCCCATTGTTTTTTCAGGGCGATGCCTTCGGGGGATTTAAACATTTCCCGTGCTCTGTGAATCCAACAGCTGCCGAGACCGACGGCGTGTGCCGCAAGCAAAAGGTTTCCCATAACGAGGCTTCCGTCTTCCTGCCAAGTGGGGACGGAGGTGTCTGCAAAAACAACCAGAACCACAGGTGCGCCGTAAAAGGGATCGCTTTGTGTGCCCATGATGGATGCATTCATTTGTGATAATTTATCACGCATATTTGGGTCTTCCACGGCAACGATGCAAGGGGATTGCAAATTTCGACCGGTGGGCGCATAGGTTCCGGCTTCCAACACGGTGGCAAGCAATTCTTCCGGTACGGGGGTAGATAAATACCGACGGACACTGCGACGGGATTTTATGGTTTGGATGATTTCTTTCATATCAATTCTCCTTCGATAAAAAGCTTTCTGAGCTCGGCAAAATTGTGCACCGTAAAATCTGCGGCGGTGGGCGGATTTACGTGGTCTTCATCAAAGAGGCATCCTTTCATCCCTGCATTTTTGCCTGCCAACACATCAATCTCACGATCACCAATCATGCAAGCCGTGTCGGCAGAAAAACCGCCGCGAGCCATCATGGATAAAAGCGCATCGGGAGCAGGCTTTAAGGGAAATCCGTCGTTTTCGGTGACAAACAGCGTGAAAAGATTTGTCATATCATAGCGGTCGAGATAAGCATATAGCGTGCGATTTTCACGATGGGTGTATATATGGCACTTTTTTCCCATGGCGACCAAATCGGAAATGAATTCTTTGGCACCGGGGTAGGGGGCAACTTCGGGCAATGTGTCCAGCTCGTGCGCCAACACTAAAAAACGATCAATCTCTTCACGGGATAATTGGAAATCACGATAGGCTTGACCAAAAGAAATGCGCAAAGAGCGGTTCACGGCTTCCCATGGCGCAGATTTTCCAAACTCGGAAAGCATATTTAAAAATGCCCTTGTGGTGTGGGGGTAACTGTCAAATAAAGTGCCGTCAAAATCAAAAATATAATGCGTAAACATATATGTATCCTTTCGGTGGTTGATATCAACAGTATACCACCGACGGCGGATTCTGTCAAGAAACAGAAAAACTATTGCTTTTCTTTTGGCTTACACAGCAAGGCGGCAATGAAAGAAAACAGGACAGATGCCGTGATTCCCGCACTGCCGGAGGTGAGCCCTCCGGTTAAAATCCCCAGCTTGTCTTTGGTGAATACGGCGTTTTTCACGCCTTGAAAGAGGACGTTACCAAAACCGGTTAGCGGAACGGAAGCACCGGCGCCTGCAAAATCAATCAGTGGCTCATATACCCCCAGATAGCCCAAGAAAACACCGAGCACAACATAGGAAACTAAAATACGGGCAGGGGTGAGCTTGGTTTTATCAATTAAAATCTGACCGATGGCACAAAAAGCACCGCCGATTAAAAATGCCCATAAAAATCTCATAACACACATCCTTTCTTTTTTCTTATTTTGATACATTTTAAAATTGAATATACATAATTTGCGGATGCAGACCATAGAATGTATCAAAAAAACAAAGGAGATTTGAAAATGTATCTGAATGAGGAAAGACGAACCAGAAGAGAAACCCCCGAAACCGCACACAATATAATTTTGGAAAACAGAAACAAGCTGACGGTATCGGGCGTTACGGAAGTGGAAAGCTTTCATGAAGAAAAGATTGTTCTTATGACATCGGAAGGGAAAATGACGGTTACGGGAAAAAACATGCATATCAAACAGCTTCATGTGGAAACGGGCGACGTGTTGATATTCGGACAAGTGGACACAATGGCATACATGACGGCACAAACCCAAGACGAAAAAAACGGATGGCTGGCAAAGCTTTTTAAATAATGGTGATTTCCGTTACGGGGCAATTGTACCTGTTTTTGTTTTGCTTTTTTATCGGAATGATTTGCGCTTTGCTCTTTGATATGTTTCGCGCACTGCGGCGTTCTTTTTGGATAGAAAGCTATTGGATTTATATCACAGATATACTGTTTTGGATCCTTGTTACGTTTTTGGTTTTGTGTCTTTTGTATAATGTGAACGGCGTAGAAGTTCGCGGCTTTATGGGCGTCGGCATTGCGCTGGGGAGCATGGTTTATCTGATCGGAATCAGCAAATGGCTTTTAATTATGATGATTCATACGGCTAAAGTCGTGTATCAAACGGTCAAAGGGATTCTTTTGATTGGGTTGTTTCCATTGCGATTATTTTCTTTTACGGGAAAGAAAATATTTATATTTTTCTACCGTCCGACAAGAAAACTATTCACAACAATAAAAAAGAATGTGCAGCTTAAAGTGTTTTTGAAAAAAAGACATAAAAAAGTCAAAAAAAATAATAAAAAAATCAAAAAAAAGCTTTGACATTTGGGTCCAAATGGTGTATACTGTTATATATAATTTTATGTACATTTGGAGGCACTGCTTTATGAAGCGTAAATCGCGAAAAGGCAAAGGTTCGGATGTCAATCAGATTCCCATGATGAAGGTTATGAAAGTCCTGTTTGTTTTTGTTTGTTTGGGCTGTATGATTTCCTTTTCCATGTTTATGATAAAATTTGCAAAAGTTGCAAAGGAAAACAGAGAGGTTTTGGCGCAAATAGAAGCGCAAGAAGAAGAAAGTCAATATCTTCTTGCCAAAATAGAAGAAGCCGATTCACCGGAATTTGTGGAATCGGAAGCGCGCAAAGCAGGAATGGGCTATGATGATGAAATCGTCTTTATAGATAAAAATGCAGGAAATTTTGAAAATTCGGGGGATTGAAACTGATGCAGGCAACAAAAGATGAAAACGGTGTAGGAGCAATTCAAGTAGGCGCAATTTTAGAAGGGAAAATTTCGGGAATTACCAATTTTGGTGCATTTGTGGATTTGCCGGAAGGAAAGACCGGGCTTGTTCACATTTCCGAGATTGCCAGAGAATATGTAAAAGATATTCGAGAGCATGTGCAGATGGGACAAGTCGTTCGTGTGATGGTCGTTTCCAGCGACAACAAAGGAAAAATCGGCTTGTCGATTAAAAAAGTGCTGGAAGCGGAAGCAAGAAGACCTTCTGTGGGCAAGCCTGCAGATATTGATTGGTCGGTGCGTCGTGATGATCCTGATGCATCTTTTGAAGATAAGATGGCTCGTTTTAAGGCGGACAGCGACGAACGTATGCAGCACGTGAAACGTAGCTTTGAGCCCAAGCGCGGTGGATATCATCGCTCCGGAAACGGTTCATACTAAAATAATACATATCAGCCGTGTTGCCGTTGGCGATGCGGTTTTTTTATTTTAAAAGAGGAGGGATTTTTATGGAAAAGGTGTCGATAGAAGCTTTGATGGAGCATGCAAGAGAAGCAAGAAAAAAAGCAATCGCTCCTTATTCATCCTTTTCTGTGGGAGCGGCACTTTTAGCATCCGATGGCAGTGTGGTGACCGGGTGCAACATTGAAAATGCGGCATATTCTGTATGCTGTTGTGCCGAGCGCGTTGCACTTTTTAAAGCCTTGTCGGAAGGCGTTCGTTCTTTTTCTGCCATTGCCGTGTGCGGTGGCCGTGACGAAGAAGTGCCGTGCCCTCCATGCGGCGTGTGCAGGCAAGCCCTTGCGGAATATGCAGATGCGGAAAGCTTCATGGTTTACACGATGGAGGCTTCGGGCATATTCGGCATGACACTTTCGGAATATTTGCCGAAAAGCTTTTCTAAAAAGGAGCTGAAATAAATGCGTGCGTATGATTTGATTCAAAAGAAAAAAGAAGGAAAGGCACTTTCCAAAGAAGAAATCGGCTTTCTTGTGCATGGATTCACCTGCGGCGATATTCCCGACTATCAGATGTCGGCATTCTTGATGGCAGTGTGCTTTCAGGGCATGACGGATGAAGAAACAACGGATTTGACGTTGGCAATGGCGTATTCGGGGGAAACTGCGGATTTATCTTCATTGGGGGCTTTGTCGGCAGATAAGCACAGCTCCGGCGGCGTTGCCGACACCACAACGCCGATTGTAGCCCCTCTGGCGGCGGCGCTGGGCGTGAAGGTTGCCAAAATGAGCGGCAGAGGCTTGGGGCATACCGGCGGCACGGTCGATAAGCTGGAATCAATCCCGGGCTATCAGACATCCATGCCTTTGGCACAATTTATGGAACAAACACAAATGCTTGGGGTTTGCGTCATCGGACAGACACAGAATCTTGCGCCTGCGGATAAAAAGCTTTATGCACTTCGTGATGTAACGGCAACGGTAGACAGTATTCCTTTGATTGCCGCCAGCATCATGAGCAAGAAAATTGCATCGGGGGCTCAAAATATTGTTTTGGACGTCAAAGTAGGTGCCGGTGCTTTCATGAAAACGAAAGAAGATGCCGAGCAATTGGCAAGACTTATGGTTGCTATCGGCAAGCTTGCCAACAGAAACACGGCGGCGTTTTTAACGGATATGGACATTCCTTTGGGGCTTGCCGTAGGTAACAGCATTGAAATATCGGAAGCTATGGCAGTGCTGAAAAATGAAAAGCAAGGCCCGCTGAAAACATTGTCTGTGGCTTTGGCGGCACAAATGGCATCACTGGCGTTCGGAAAGAAATACGAAGACTGTCTGATTGAGGCAGAAGAAGCTTTATCTTCGGGGAAAGCCTTTTCGGTGGCAAAACAATGGATTCGGGCACAGGGCGGCGATATATTATGTCTTACGGATGAAAGCAGATTCAAACAACCAAAATTTGTTTGTGAGGTTAAAGCAGAACACTCCGGCTTCATTCATGCCATCCATGCGGAACAAATCGGCATTGCGGCATGCGGATTGGGCACGGGACGGATGAAAAAAGAAGATACGATTGATCCGAGCGCCGGCATTGTACTTAAAAAAACCGTCGGTGACTTTGTTTCGTGCGGCGGTGTTTTGGCTGTGCTTTATACAGACAAGGAAGAGCAAATCAAAGAGGCAAAAAGAAAGGTTTTGGATGCATTTTCGTTTGCAGAGCAAGAACCTGAAAAAAGCGATTTAATTATGAAGGTGATACGATGAAAAAATATGGGGAATTATTTTTAACATTTTTGAAAATCAGTGCCTTTACCTTCGGCGGTGGCTATGCTATGATTTCCGTTATCGAACATGAGGTTGCAGAAAAAAGAGATTGGCTCACCAAAGAAGAGTTTTTGGACGTTGTTGCCGTGGCGGAGTCCACCCCGGGCCCTTTGGCCATCAATTCGGCAACCTTTGTCGGCACAAAAACAGGAGGCTTTCTCGGGGCATTTTTTGCAACATTGGGTGTGGTTGTTCCGCCATTTGTGATTATCAGTATTCTCTCTCGGATTTATGGTGCATACGGCAGTAATCCTTATGTGGAATATGCCTTTTTCGGTGTTCGTGCCGCTGTTTTGGCACTTTTGGTGAAAGCGGTGCTCTCTCTTTCCAAGTCGTGCAAAAAGGACGGATATTTTTATGTTTTAATGCCGATTGCATTGGCAGTTTCTTTTATTTTAAATGTGCCGGTTTTGGCGATTTTGGCGTTCGGTGCATTTTGCGGAATTTTGTGGGGGAGGTCGCATAATGCTTTATCTTGATTTGTTTTTGACGTTTTTCAGAATTGGACTGTTTACCTTTGGCGGTGGCTATGCGATGCTTCCTTTGATTTCCGAGGCGGCACTTTCAAAGGCATGGGCGACAGAAGAAACAATGCTTAATTTTATTGCTGTTTCCGAATCCACCCCGGGGCCCTTTGCTTTAAATATCGCCACGTTTATCGGAACGGAGCAAGCAGGAATTCTCGGGGCTTTGTGTGCCACGGCAGGCGTTGTGATGCCTTCGTTTATTGTTATTTTGATTGTCGCTAATTTTTATCTGGCATTTCGGAAAAACAAAATTGTTGCCAATGTGCTCTACGGCATCCGCCCTGTGGTGATTGGTCTTCTGACGGCAACGGTTTTATCTGTGGGACAGAGCACACTGTTTCCCAATGGTTTTGTTTTTGATGTGAAGCTTCTGATTTCTTTAGCCATTGCCATTGTCTGTTTTATTGTCATCAAGAAAAAAGTCCATCCGATTATTCCGCTATTATCTTCTGCGGCTGTGGGTGTCTTGCTGGGATGGCTGGGTGTTTTGGGATAAATAGAATTTAAATTGACCTTCTATCGTTCGATTTTTAGTCTAACGATAGAAGGTCAGCTTTTTTGTGTCTTGTTATTCGGATTTGATTTTGATTGTGTCATCTTCGGCATAAATGGTAATGCTGTCGCCTTCGCGGATTTCGTTGGAGAGCATTTTTTCAGCCAGCAAATCCTCTAATTTTGCCGTGATGGCACGACGGAGAGGACGTGCACCGTACACGGGATCATAGCCTGCTTTGGCAAGAAGCATGACGGCAGAATCATCGACGGTGGCATGAATTTCGTTGGCTTCAAGACGGCGAAGAACATTGTCCAGCATAATACGGGTGATGGTGTGTAGTTCTTCCTCCGTCAAACGGTGGAATACGATAATCTCGTCCAGACGGTTAATGAGCTCGGGACGAAATGCTTTTTTGAGCTCTTGCATCACCGCTTCTTTGGTTTGATTAAAATCAACATCCGCATTTTCGTGGGTCACAAAGCCAACGGTTTTGGCTTTGGAAATCTTTTCTGCACCTAAATTGGAGGTCATGATAATCACGGTGTTTCTAAAGTTAACCCGTCTGCCGTGGGAGTCTGTTAAAAAGCCGTCTTCCAAAATTTGGAGCAAAATGTTGAACACATCGGGATGGGCTTTTTCAATTTCATCGAAGAGAACCACGCTGTATGGTTTGGAACGGATTTTGTCCGTGAGAGTGCCGTTTTCGTCAAAGCCTACATATCCGGGGGGAGAACCAATCATTTTCGAAACAGAATGTTTTTCCATATATTCGGACATATCAATACGAATCATGGCATCTTCGCTTCCGAACATAGCTTCTGCCAAAGCCTTGCAAAGCTCGGTTTTTCCCACACCCGTGGGCCCTAAAAAGATGAAGGAACCAATAGGGCGCTTGGGGTCTTTGAGCCCCACACGACCGCGGCGGATGGCACGGCTGACTGCGGAAATGGCTTCTTCTTGTCCCACCACACGACGGTGCAATTCGCTTTCTAAATGGCGAAGCCTTTGTGCATCATCTTCGCAAATTTTGTTGACGGGAATTTTCATCCAGCCGGAGATGACGGAGGCAATGTTTTCTTCGGTGATGGAAGGTCTGTTTTTGGTTCTTCCTTCTTTCCATTCTGCCGTTTTCGCATCCAGTAGCTTTTGTGCGGCACGTTCTCTGTCGCGTAATTCTGCGGCTTTTTCAAATGCCTGACTGTCAATGGCGGCTTGCTTTTCTGTTTGGAGCTGTTTGAGCTCTTCTTCGATTTTTTTCAAGGCGGCAGGGGGCGTATAAGAGGCAAGCTTTGCCGAAGCGGAGGCTTCATCGATGAGGTCAATGGCTTTATCCGGTAAAAAACGGTCGCTGATATAGCGGGCGGAAAGGGTTGCCGCCGCTGAAATAGCTTCGTCTGTAATGACCACACCGTGATGCGCTTCGTATTTATCGCGAAGCCCTTTTAATATAAGTATGGTATCATCGACGGAGGGCTCGTCCACATGAACCGGCTGGAAACGGCGCTCCAAGGCGGCATCTTTTTCAATATATTTTCGATACTCGTTGATGGTTGTGGCACCAATCAGCTGTAATTCACCACGAGCCAAAGAGGGCTTTAAAATATTGGAAGCATCGATAGCACCGTCGGCGGCGCCTGCACCAATAATGGTATGCAGTTC
>JAFPCL010000104.1 GCA_017390225.1 Clostridia bacterium | reverse complement strand
ACCTTGATAATGTATTCAGTTCGCACGCTTGCGCACTCTTTTTTTTCCATCCCCGGATTCAACCCTTTTTTCTAAAATATCAGCATATAAATTCATTGCTTTCTGCCAAGAAACGACGCAATCTTTTAGGGCATTTGTAACTGATATGCCCGTAAAAAAAGTATATTAGTGACAATTCCTCATAGGTAATATGAAAAGATGAAAACACATCGTTTCAGGGCAGAAATACAAATTCATACACTTTTATTCGGGATAAAACAAGGCCTCCCATATGATAATTGATGAAAAATCATTTTGGAGGCCTTGTATGCTTTACACAAACTCGGGAATATACTCCCCCGTTTTTAATAGTTTTCTTTTCTTACTTCGAAGTAGCTCTGCGGATGTGCACAAACGGGGCAAATTTCAGGAGCTTTCTTTCCCATCACCAAATGTCCGCAGTTGCGGCATTCCCACATGATTTCTTCGCTCTTTGCAAACACAGCCTGCATTTCTACGTTAGACAGAAGCTTGCGATAGCGTTCTTCGTGAGACTTTTCAATTTGAGCCACCATACGGAACTGTGCCGCCAATGCAGTGAAGCCTTCTTCTTCGGCATCTTTGGCAAAACGATCATACATATCCGTCCATTCATAGTTTTCCCCTTCAGCGGCATGCAGAAGGTTCTGTGCGGTGTCGCCCAGCTCGCCGAGTGCCTTGAACCACAGCTTGGCATGCTCTTTTTCATTGTTTGCCGTTGCTTCAAAGATTGCGGCAATCTGCTGATACCCTTCTTTTTTTGCAACAGATGCAAAATAAGTATACTTATTTCTTGCCTGACTTTCTCCTGCAAAAGCTTCCATTAAATTTTTTTCAGTTTTCGTGCCTTTAAGTTCCATTTTTCATACCTCCATTATAAAATATATTTTTGTTTAAAGTACGCATAACGTTCTTTAAACGAAAGATCGTCTTCGGAGTTTTTCATATTGCTCAAATATTCATGTGTACCAAATGTGCCGTTGGAAATTTCCAAAAGGCACACGGCAACATTAGAGCAATGTGCGGAAATTCTGACGTAATTGTTTAATAAATCCGACAAGATAAAGCCCATTTCGATAGAGCAATATCCTTGTTGCAAACGGACAATATGATTGGCTTTGATTTTGCTCTTCAAGCGATCGATGACCTGCTCCAAAGGCTCCACACGCTTTGCCATTTCCAAGTCTTCCGTCAGGAAAGAAGTCGTTGCCAAGCTCATCACCTCGCCAACGGCATTGGCAATCACATGCAGTTCTTTTTGTGCAGAATCCGAGAAGGCAATTTGCTTTTCATGCAGCTCTTCCACGGCTTTGGTAATCCCGGCCGCATGGTCGGAAATACGCTCAATATCACCGATGCAGTGCAAAAGCTCGGAAACGATACGGCTGTCTGCCTCGGAAAGATTTTTCCCGGCAAGCTTCACAAGATATGTGCCGATACGGTCTTCGTAGATATCCACCAAGTCTTCGCTTTCACGAACTTTTCTTACCAGCTCTTTATCATATTTTTGCAAAAGCTTATTGGCATCTTCAACCGACTCTTCCGCTTCTTTTGCCATTTCGCACATCAGCTCGCGGCACTTTTCCACAGCGAACGAAGGAATATCCAAAAATCTGTCGTCTAAAATATCAAAGCGGCTGGTCTTTTCGTTTTTCTTGCCCTTCACCGTTTTAATCGACAGATTAGCAATCAGCTTGCAGAAAGGAACCAAAATAATAGTAGATAAAATATTAAAGGCGGTGTGTACAAAGGCAATCGTCAATTCATTGACGTGCACACCGGGCTCCATAAAAGAGAAGCTAAAGATTGATTGCAACACGGCAAACAAACCGCCAACGATGACGACACCAATGATTTTAATATAAAGACACGCCATTGCCACGCGTTTGGATTCCGTGTTGCCGGTGATGGCAGATAAAATCGGCGTGATGGTCGTGCCGATATTTTGCCCCAGAATAATCGGAATAGCCGTCGAAAAAGGAATGGCGAGCGTTCCGGAAAGCGCCTGCAGTATACCGACGGAAGCAGAAGAAGATTGAATAATAGCTGTCAGAATCGTACCGGCCAGCACACCCAAAACGGGATTTTGGAACATAATCAGAATGTCCTTGAAGGTTTTGCTATCTTTCAAAAAGGCCATAGCATCACTCATGGCATCCATGCCGAACATCAACACGGCAAAGCCAATCAAAATCGATGCGACATTTTTCTTTTTGTCTGATTTGCAAACCATGGTCATAATAACACCGACTGCAATTAAAATCGGCGTAAAAGAAGACGGTTTAAATAGCTTCAAGATATTGCCGGCGCCGTCGCTGATGCCGTTTAAGCTCAAAAGCCAAGCCGTCACCGTGGTGCCGATATTGGCACCCATGATAATACTGATGGTTTGCCCCAAATGCATAATACCGGAGTTGACAAAACCGACCAGCATAACGGTGGTTGCGGAAGACGACTGAATAATCGCCGTAACACCAAAGCCCAGCAATAATCCTTTGAAGACATTAGAAGTCAGCTTGGACAAAATCATTTCCAGCTTGCCGCCGGCTAATTTTTTTAAGCTGTCCCCCATCACATCCATACCGTACAAAAACAAGCCTAAGCCACCGATCAGTGCGAGTATGGAAAAGAAAGCATCCCACATATTTTTTCCTCCTGCGATTCATATTATTGCTTTTATCAATATATACTATTTCCAAAAAAAAGTCAATATATTTCAAACTTGTTTTTGTCATTTTTAGTCGAATCTTAATTTCATAATTTAAAAATTAAATATTGACACATACCCTATAGGGGTATATAATATAAGCGAGGTGATTCAGATGCATAAAACCAAAGAGCGATCCCCCGAAGAATATGAAAAGCTCATTCATCGCCTGAACCGATTGGAGGGGCAAATCCGCGGCATCCGTGGAATGGTGGAGAAAAACGCCTATTGCACGGATATATTAACGCAGGTAGCCGCCGCCAATGCCGCTCTGCATGCTTTTTCCCGTGAGCTTTTGTCCAATCATATCAAAACCTGTGTTGTTTCGGATATCCGAAACGGTGACGACAGTGTTGTCGATGATTTGATTGCAACGATTGATAAAATGATGTTAAAATAAGGAGGTTTTTTGATGCATTTTTCCGTATCCGGCATGAGCTGTGCCGCATGCTCCTCCCGTGTAGAAAAAGCCGTTCGTGCCGTTCCCGGGGTAGCCTCTGTTTCCGTAAGCTTGCTCACAAATTCCATGACAGTGGAAGGATCGGCATCTTCTGAGGAAATTGTTCTTGCCGTCCAAAAAGCAGGTTATCAGGCCTCTTCTTCTGATT